>DATHTH010000001.1:0-13441 GCA_035463495.1 Anaerolineales bacterium
GTTTCCTTCCAGTGGGAATAGAGCACAAAGTTACCGTCCTGTGCAAGGTAGAAATCACCCTCCAACTGAATGCTTGTATTTGCATTCGTCGAGGTGGTGGGATCCAGAACGAAGTGATATGCCGGGATGCCCTGAAACTCTTCCTGTCCGGCGAACTGCGCCTCCAGTAGTTTCCCGGTATTCCCCGCCGGGATGTCCGCTCTGGACAAGAGATTGTCATTCGATCCGGCGGAGATGTACCAGTCCCCGCTCCCTGTTAATGTGTAGGGCCGGTCACCGATCACATACGTCTGGTCTACGCCACCCGTGTATTCGTTCCGTTGATAGGCACTGTAAGGCTCTTTGATATACCCGATGGTGTTGGTCAGCCCGGTCAATTGCCCGTTGACCGTGTTCTTCTCATGGATCGTGACGACAAAGCTATCCAGGTCCCGGATATCCGTGAGTGAAAAAACATCGAAGACCGGCGGCCAGACGGTCGCCGTCGGTCCTGCTGTTGGCATGGAAGTCGCCGTTGGCGTTGGCATCGCAGTCGCTTCCACAGTCGCCGTCACGGTTGGTGCCGCGGATGCGGTGGTGGGCTCAGGGCTTACGACTTCGGTCGGCGCCGGGCTGCACGCCTGCAGCAGCAAAGCGCATACCAGGACTCGTACGGATGCTCTGGCGAACATGGTCGGGAATTATATCGTACACAGTCCACGCCGCGCGCGGGGTGAATCGTAGACTGGGTGCTCTCATCATAGAAGATAGACAGGGCGCCTGATTACGCGTGGCGCCCTGTCCATCCATGCAAGCTCATTTACGGAGCTAGTCCTCCACCTGCCAGATCGCTCCGCCCAATGGCCCGCTCGAGCCGATCAGCAATTTTCCATGAAAGACGGTTGGACCATTGGACCACAGGCCACTGAAGGTGCCGCCTTCGCCAAATCCATCGACATTGATCTGGGCCCAGCTTACGCCATCTGTCGAGCGCCGGATTTCGACGCCGGCCACGGGGTTGTTCGCCACAGCGTAGAGGGCACCACTGTAGACCACTAGCGACTCGATCTTGCGATTCATGGCATCTCCAAAGCCATCGCCGACCACCTGTTCCCAGCTTGTGCCATCCGGCGTCCTCCAGAGCTGGGCGCCGGTGACGTCGTTAAGGGTGCCCACATACAGGTAGCCTTGAAACACCGCGGCACCACCTGTCTGGTAATTGTCGGCGTCTCCAAAGCCATCCTCGCTGACCTGCGTCCAATCTGTGCCATTGGCAGATCGCCAGACCTGCGCACCCGTTCCGGGCGATGCCTCCAGCGCGGCATACAGCTCTCCCCGGAACACGGTCAGGCTGGTGATCACGCGGTACGCCGGACCACCCCCGAACCCATCGGTAACCACGGGCTGCCAGTCCCCTTCGCTCCCCGTATTGCTGCGCCATATCTCTGCCCCCGCGGCGTTGTTTATAGCAGCGGCATAGATCATTCCCCTGAAGCTCGTGAATGTTGTAAAGCCGGAGTTATTTGGATCACCCAACCCATCGGCTGCAACCAGACTCCAATCGTCTCCGGTGGACGTACGCCAGATCTGTCCCGCGGTCGGGGTATGCTCCCAGAAACCGGTGCCGGCATCCAATTGGTTTATGAACACGAACATGTCAAAGACAATGCCGTTATTGGCGCCGTAGGCGCTGTCGAAGCCCGGCTGCGTCACCTGTGTCCAGCTGTCGCCGTTACCACTCCGCCAGATGGTGGCTCCCGCCTCGAAATTGGTCGCTCCGGCGTAAAGCTGTCCTTTGAAGATCTCGAGCGCTTCGACGGCGAAGTTACCGCCATCGCCGAATCCATCGATCACGATCGGCCGGGCGCCCACATCCAGGCAGTTCAGCGTTTTGGGAGTATTGAAGAGGTCGACCCATTCTCCGCTGTTCGCGTCCTGCGCCTGCACAGTGATCAAATGATCCTCACCGGGTGAGATGTGGCTGGCCAGATTCACATAGAAGCTGCACGTTCCACCCGGGCACACCCCTGCCTCCTCGAGGTCCTGACGGTACCGGCCGGCTACCGTCTGCGCAACTTCCGCGCCGTCGGAAAGGATTCTCACATTCAGATCCAGGTCGGGATCGTTGTGATCGATCGCCCAGCCCTCGGCCGTACAGAAAAAGGGAGTCTGCAGGCCTTCCCAGGCGTCATGATAGCCCTCCACCGGGAGGTTTTCTTCGAAGCAGTTCAAGATTCTGGGGCTGAGGGAAAGGTCCACCCATTCGCCGGTCTGGGCATCCTGTGCCTGCACAAGAATGACGTGATCCACGTCGGGAGCGATCAGTCCCCATAGATCCACGCTGAAATGGCAGGTGCCACCCGAACAAACACCCGCATCCTCCAGGTCCTGCCGGAACAATCCAGCCACAGTTTGCGCAACTTCCACGCCATCCGAGAAAATACGGATATTCAGGTCCGCGTCTCGATCGTCCGGATCGGCAGCCCAGCCGATGGCAAAACAGGAGAACTGGTTTTGGCGGCCCTCGGAATGGAATTCATGAAAGCCTTCTGGCAATGTGTTGACCTGGCCGCCTGCCGGCTGCAGGTAGATGGTGATGACGGCTGCCTCTGTCCAGTTGTCCTGGACCCAGGCGCGCACCCAGACCTCCACGGGGCCGGGTTCGAACCTGGAATGCGCCGGCGTGTCAGGGTGAATGGCATACTCGTTCCCGGAGAGGGTCCCTTCATCGCGGAAATTCTCCCAGACCATCACGCCGTTCTGGAAGAAGCCCCAGAGGAATCCCTGCGCAGAAGGGATCGCCTTGGCCTTGAAGAGATAGGAACCTTCGTAGTCCAGGGTCTGTCCGTCCACCGGGTAGACAAAGGATGGGGCGCGACGAGTCGGCCTCTGACCGACGATTTCCACCGTGTCTGGGGCGGTCAACGTCAGGCCGTCCTGTATGCTGCGGTTGCTGAAGCCCTGGTCGGCGCGAGCGGAGGAGACGCCCGCAGCCAGAATCATAATCGCCAGCAACCCTCGAATCCAATTCCAGAAAAAAGTTCTCGACATTGTATGCTCCTTATTATGTTGTACGAGATGGAAAAAATCACTCAACATAAGAGTAGGCGAGGCGGACTGCCAATACCAGTTCAAGAACTGCCAAAAACTGCCAAATTGGCGGCTTGAGAGTAGGCAGGGCGAAAAGCCTGCTTTTTTAGGTCTGGAAAGAATATGAGAACTCTAATGACTTCCTGGTTATTCATTGCTCCTTCCCCAATGGTAATCGTCCATTAGGGAGGGGGTCGAACCCATAAACGCACCAGGCAAAAGATCATAGATCATGCCAGACAATAACATCGCAATATGTCCACGGCTGAAGCAAAACTCTGGAAGTGTTTACGGGCTCACCACATGGGTGATGTACATTTCAGGAATCAGCATGCCATTGGCAATTACATAGTAGAGTTCTGCGCTTCTGGAACCATGACGTCATGAATAACATCGACGACGTTCTGAGGGTGAGCTGGAGTGTGCTACAAGAAGAAAATGATGCGCGTCCGTGGCCCTATATCAGCCCCAGCTCTATCCCCCGTTTGACTGCTGCGCGCCGGCTGTTGACCCCCAGCTTGCTGTAGATGCTCTTGGTATGAGTGCGGACCGTGCTCAAGCCGATCACCAGCTCCTGAGCAATCTCCGGCCCCGAAAGCTCGGTCCTGAACAAGCGGAGCACGTCCAGCTCCCGCTGGCTGAGCGGCTCGATCAGGAGCTGCGAAACAGGGGGCGCAGAGTCGCCCTCATCCTTTTGTCCCTCCTCCTGGAATGCTCCCAGCAATTTCCCTGTATAGCCCGGCAGGATGCCCCGTGCCTTTGCTTCCCGGAGCAGCCTCCCCATGTCCGCGCCTTCGTCCAGGAAGATGCGGGCATAGCCCTCCGGCTCTGCCAGCGTCAGGGCGGGTTCCAGTGTCACAAGAGCTTCCGGGATGTCGCCGTGCATCTGTTGGGCAAGCGCCTGCAGCACGAGGATCTCGATCAGGTGTCCGGCCCTCCCGCCTTGCTCTGCCGCCCGGCGAAGTCGCTCGAGCAGATCGAGTGCCTCACGAATGGGGCTCTCGTTCCGGCGGTCTCTCCTGTATTGAGCCAGAAGGATTCTAGCCAGGGTCATATGCTCGAACTCGCGCAGGTAGCTCAGGTCGTCATGGGCAGATAGTCCCTGCTCGTTTACCCAGTCCAGAGCCCGATCCAGCCTCCCCTGTGCGACCCAGACCCGCGCCTTCCAGGCACGAACCGGGCGAACATTGGGCGAGAAGTCGGCCTGGTACAGGGGCTCGGCTTCCTCGAGCAGATCGAGCGCCTCATCCAGATCGCCCTGCGCCTCGTGGATGCGAGCCATGGCGACACGCCGGCGATACGGGTTTTTCGGCAGACCGTTGAGCTCACCCAGCTCCTGGCACTTCAGCAGGTGCTGCCTGGCAGCCGCCAGATCGTTACGCTCCCGGTAGACGTCGCTCAGGCCCACATGCATATCGGCGGCGCCCCGCAGGGGAGGCGAGCCCGGCTTTGTCGCGAGCTGCAATCCCCGCTCGTAGGTACCCATTGCCTCGCGCAGGCGGCCCTGCGTAATACGTATATCTGCCAGGGTCACGCAGCCGCCGATCACATCCGAGATGAATCCAATCTTCTGCAAATGCGCCATGCCACTGCTAAACATCCGGTGGGCAGCTTCCAGATCCCCGCCCCCCCAGGACGCAAGCCCCAGCAGCGACGAGGCCGCTCCTCGCATGAAATCATCCTCCTCACGCGCCCGTTCGAGCACCTCCCTGGCGTATTTTGTTGCGTTCGCGACATCGCCCCGAGCCAGCGCAATGGCGGCACGGTACATGGCGACCGAGCCAGGCAGGCTCTGAAAGTCCTCTTCGTCGACAAAAATGGGTCGCTCACGAAGTTCTGCCGGCATGTCCAGCCACCGTTCGACATCCCGCAGGCGAGACTCAACCCCCTCCATCTGGCCGTTCTGCAGTAACGTGCCGACATAATGGACATTGAGCACGGGCCGGTTCCGGAGCAGCTCTTCGGGAAGCGCCTGGAACCAGCCCAGCAGGGTCGCCTCCTGCCTGTTCTGGCGTGTGGCGGGCAGCGCCCGTTCGATCAGGTCTGCAGCCCGCTCGAAATCCTCACCGCTCAGCGCGTGGCGGATCGCCTCTGCTGCCAGACCATTCTGCTCGTACCATTCACTCGCCCGCCGGTGCAGAACAGGGACCCGCTCCGGCTGCTCTGCCATCAGGTGCATACGCAGCACATCGGCGAACAGGTGGTGATAGCGATACCAGTGACCCGTATCATCCAGCGGAATGAGGAAGAAGTTGCCCCGCTGCAATGCTTCCAGGCGCGCTCTGCTGTTCTCCTGCCCGGTCACTGCATCACACAGTGGACCACTTAACCGGTCGAGGATCGAGGTCTGAAGCAGGAAGTCCCGAATCGGCTCAGGCTGGCGCTGCAGGACCTCCTCCATCAAATAATCTACGATGTAACGGTTGTCGCCGGCAAATGCCCGGATAAACCCGGATACATCCTGGTGACCGCGCATCGAAAGCGCGGCGAGCTGCAGACCGGCGATCCAGCCTTCGGTGCGCTCTTCCAGGGCAGCGACCTCTTCCGCCGAGAGGGGCAGCTCCGTCACCCGGTCCAGAAATTCAGCGGCTTCGGAGGGTGTAAAACGCAGGTCCGCCGCCCGGAGCTCGACCAGGTGACGCCGGGCGCGCAGCCGGGGGAGCGGTAACGCCGGATCCTCACGCGTGGTGATAACCAGGTGCATCTGCGCAGGCAGGTGCTCGACCAGAAAGCTGAGCGCCTCGTCCACCGCCCTGGACTCGATCACGTGGTAGTCGTCGAGGACGAGGAGGAAACTCTGCGGGAAGGTGCTGATTTCATTGAGTAAGGCGGTCAGGATCGATTCAACCGGCGGAGATTGCGAAGCCTGGAGGGCTTGCATTGCCGCCTCTCCAAGGTCCGGCGCGATCCCCTCCACGCCGCTCCGGGCAAGTGTCCGTACAGCCGAGACAAGATAAGTCAGAAAGCGGCTCAGGTCGCCATCCCCTTCGTCCAGCGACAGCCAGGCGGCAGGATGCCCGCTCCCGGCAATCCATTCGCTGACCAGCGTCGTCTTCCCAAACCCGGCTGGAGCAGAGATGAGGGATAATTTGCTGCGCGCGGAAAACCCCTTGTCCAGCCGCTCGATCAGGCGAGCACGGCTGACGACGTTCGGCGGAGGGGGAGCGATATATAGCTTTGTGGCAAGCACCGGGGGGGACGCAACCATCGAGCAATTATAGTACGTACCGTCCATTTACCGTACAAAGCAGAGGACCGGCGCACCGGATGCCACATGCCCGCTGTAAAGCTGTCTCCTGGAGATCATTTTGTGAGCAGACACTATCCGTTTGACCAGTCTAAAACTCTCCCGGCGACGGGGGAGTTTTCCTTTCCCCGCGGCTACCATGACCATGAGAAACCTCGAAAAGGAGTATGAAAATGGACGGCAAGCCTGTAACCCAACCCGGTCTGAACCTGGTCGGTACGTTGATCGGCGCGATTCTCATCCTTCTGGGCATCGCATTCCTGATGGGACGATTTCTTATCTCTATCCTCGATTTCGATCTGGGGCATTACGCCTGGCCACTGATCATTATCGTCCCCGGTGTATTGATGTTCCTCGCTGCGTTCGTGCTCGAGCGTCAGGCGGGTGTCACCCTGGCGATGTTTGGCGGCATGGTGAGCATGACCGGCATCATCCTGATGATACAGAATCTTTTTGACCTGTATGCCACCTGGGCGTATGCCTGGACGCTGATCGCCCCAACCTCCATGGGCATGGCAAAACTGGTCTACGGCGCCGTGCGGGGCTGGAAAGAGGAAATCAGCATGGGTCTCACCATGGCAGGCATCGGGGCGGCGATGTTCCTGGTTGCCGGGGCATTCTTCGAATTGATCGTTGGCCTCAATGGCTTTCCAATCCACGTTTCCTGGCTGTGCTGGCCCAGCCTGTTGATCGGCGGCGGCGTCATCACCCTGATCGTCAACCTGATCCCACGCCGAACCCCTCCTTCGGCATGAAGAGGGACTCAACAGCGGCTACGTAGTCGTTCGAACGTAATTTTATGAAAACATGCTCCAGGCGGCTTGAGCAGTGAAATAGCAGGGCAGCTCATGATCAAACAAAACAAAACCGACAATCTCATCCTGTTTCTCATGGCGCTGGGTGCGGTCATCTTCCACATTGCCTTCAACGGGCAATATGGCTTTCACCGCGATGAGCTCGACTTCATCCTGAACGCCCGCCGGCTCGATTGGGGGTATGTCTCCTATCCACCGGTCACACCGCTCTTCGCCCGCATCGGTCTGGAGCTGTTCGGCGAATCCCTGCGGGGACTGCGCGTCCTGCCTGCGATCGCACAGGGCACCGTCATGATCCTTGCCGCGCTCATGGCGCGTGACATGGGCGGAAAACGCAGCGCCCAGATTCTTACAGCCTTTGCCGTCTTCATCGCACCTGTCTCGCTTTTCGGCGGCACGGTCATTATGTACTTCGCCTTCGATTATCTCTGGTGGGTGCTGGTCGCCTTCTTCATGGTCCGCCTGCTCGCCACCGACGATGCGCGGTACTGGCTGGGCGTCGGTGCGGGCATTGGGCTTGGCATGCTGACCAAGTACACGATGGTATTCTGGGTTGCGGGTCTGGTCGTGGGGGTGCTGATGACATCTGCTCGCAAACATCTGCGGTCGAAGTGGCTGTATCTCGGCGCGGCGCTTGCGCTGCTCCTTTTCCTTCCGAACTTCGTCTGGCAATATCGACATGACTTCGTTGCCTTCGACTACCTTTCCTTCATCCATGCGCGGGATGTTTCCTGGGGGCGGGCGGATGATTTCTTACCCGAGCAGCTTTATCTTACAACCAATCCCCTTTCCCTGCCCCTGTGGACCGTTGGACTCAGCCTGTGCCTGTTCTCTGCTTCGATGAAACGCTTCCGTCCTCTGGGCTGGATGTTCCTGGTTACATTCGTCCTGTTCCTCCTCAACCAGGGACGCGGCTATTACACGGGGCCGTCGTATGTGATGTTACTGGCGGCGGGATGTGTCTGGTTCGAAGGCTGGTTGGGCAGGCTTGCTGAGAAAAAACGTCGGCTGGGCTTCGGCTTGTTGTGGACGACCCAGATCATCGGGGCGTTGATCGGGATCCTGCTCATGAAACCGGTCGCGCCGATCAATACTCCGCTCTGGGATTTCACAACCGGTGTGACCGACGATCTGTTCACCGAGATGGTCGGCTGGCAGGATCTGACAGAACAGGTCGCAGAGATCTATCGGTCCATCCCTGAGTCTGAGAAGGCGCGTACGGTGATCCTGGCTGGTAACTACGGTGAAGCAGGCGCCTTCGATTTGTATGGCGACGAGTACGGCTTGCCGCGCACGATCACCGGCGCGAACAGCATGTGGTACCGCGGCTACGGCGACCCCGAGCCTCTAACCGTGATCGTGGTCGGGTTTGAAGGCGAGTATGCAAGATATTTCTTCCGTTCGTGCCAGGTTCGCGGCCAGGTGACAAATTCCTATCACGTGAAGAACGAAGAGACGACATACCACACCGGCTTGTATATCTGCCGCGAGCCGCGCCACCCGTGGAGCGAGATGTGGCAGGAGATGCAGTGGTATCAATGATGCAACGAGAAAGGAAAAGGAAGATGACATCGTTCAACCCCCTGTCCATTTTCATGGACGCCCGGCGGGTCACACGCGGCACGCCGGATATGCTCGCTGCTCGCCAGCAGGAGCGGCTCAGCGAGCTGGTGAGTTTCGCCCGAGCCAACTCGCGCTTCTATGCCGAGAAGTACCGCGGCTTGCCCGAAACAATTACCGACGTGAGCATACTCCCGCCTGTGACCAAGATCGAGCTGATGGAGCGCTTCGACGATGTGGTCACCGATCCAGCCGTTCGCAAAGAGGATGTTTGCCGGCACATCGGCGACCTGGCGAATATTGGCAAACCGTTCATGGGCAAGTACATGGTCTGGACGACCTCCGGCACTACCGGTACGCCGGGCATCTTCCTCGAGGACAAAAACTGGGATGCCGTCATTACCGCCGTGAATGTCCTGCGCATGGGCGGAGAATGGTACACGGGCAGCGTCATCCGCGGGATGATGAAGGCGGGCGGAAACAGCGCTTCGGTCTTTGCGGGCAATGGTCACTTTCTCGGCGTGACCATGCTCGAGCGGCAGCGCAATTCCAATCGCTCGCGGCGCAAACGCATCCGGCTTATCCCTGTCACCCTGCCGATCCATGAGATGGTCGGACAGTTGAACGAATTCCAGCCCGCCATGCTGGCGGGCTATGCGAGCGCCCTGGGCTTGCTGGCGCAGGAACAGCTCGAAGGACGGTTGAAGATCCAACCGTCGATCGTCATCAGCTCGGCGGAACCGCTCTCAGATGAGAACCGCATCCTCATCCGAAAGGCATTTGACGTGCCGCCGCGCAACAACTACGGGTGCTCGGAGGGCGGCGTGATGGGCTACGAGTGCAACCATGAGCGGATGCACATCAACGCGGACTGGATCATCTTCGAGCCTGTGGATGCAAGCCACCATCCCGTCCCGGCGGGTCAGCTCTCCGAGCGGACCCTGATCACCAACCTGGCAAACCGCATCATGCCGATCATCCGCTACGAGCTCGGCGACCGTGTCACATTATTAACTGAGAAATGCGATTGTGGCATTACGCTTCCGCTCATCCGGCTCGAAGGTCGCACGGACGAGATCCTTCGTTTCTGCTCCTCGGATGGGCAATCCATTCCCGTCCTGCCGCTGGCGCTCTGGTCTGTGATCAAAGAAACGCCAGGTGTCTTGAAATTCCAGGCGATACAGACTGCACCCGACGCGTTGAAGATCCGCCTGGAGCCAAAAAGGGCGGATGACAGTGAAGCAGTCTGGAAACGTGTCTATGTCAATGTGAGGGACTTTTTGACCGGACAGGGTCTGGGCAACGTCATGGTCCTGCACGCCGGTGAGCCCCCCATGCGTGACCCGAAGAGCGGTAAGTTCCGCAATGTGTGGGCGGAGACCCGGTAAGACCTCCGAGGTCTTTGCCAGCCTGTGTGCTCATCCCTGGCATACCGACCTCGAAGGTCTATGAATTAACGAATGCGGGTACAATCGCGGCAGGACCTTATCCGGTATGCCGCCTCGCCCCGCGTTGGACCGTGCCCTTCTCATCCCGATCGCCGTCGGCGTCGTTTCGCTTCTTGGCATTGCATGGCTTTTTTGGAGGGGCGATTTGAGTGAGTTGTTTCTCCCTCCCACCGTACTACCCACGGCTATTCCACTAGACGTCGGCTTTCTCGAGACGGAGGTAGCGTCCTTATTTCCCTCGGCGACACCCACCCGGGACCAGACCCCCGCCGCCACGGGGACCCCTGCTGATAGTCTCCCTGGAGTGCCTGCGGAAACCCTCCCTGCCACGGGCACGACGATGACGAAAAGCCCTCCACCCCCTTCTGCTACGCCCACCCCAGACCGGTTGCAGCCGCTCTCCGCCGGAAGATACGACGATACCGATCCTAATATCGCGTATGACCGGTCCTGGACGGCGCTGAAGAATTCGAGCACGGCGCACTCGTACCAAGGCACCATCCACGCCTCCTATAGTATAGGGAATGCAGCCTCTTTCCGCTTTACAGGGGAGGGGTTCATTCTAGGCTATCAGCGCGGCAGAAGCTTCGGGACGGTGACGGTGATTGTCGACGGTCAGTCCTACAGCTTCCACGAGCAAGCCTTTGACCTCGTCTGGCGTTCCCCGCAGCTCGATCCAGGTGATCACTTTGTGCGCATCATCCATGAGAGCGGAGAGTCCGTTAATCTGGATTATATAGAGATCCTGGACTGAAGGCAGGTGGAGATAGGGTGACTTCTTCATTTCCGGTGATGTAACCCACCGGGTCAGCGTGCTCTGTGAAGAGGTATTTGACCTGCCGGTATCTTATCAGGAAATCTCGCGCACAAAGTGATAGGCAACTGCATGACCATTCCAGCACAGTGGGATCATATCGGTCTCGGCTGCGAATGTCGAGCCATCTTTGCGGAGACCGTGGAAGCGGAAGGTGATGGGATGTCTCAAGCCAGCCACGTGGTGGCGGTAATTTCTTGCATACATCTGCCGATCTTCTTCGGCGATAAAGTCGTTCAGGAACGTAGGGGCATTCCTCCATTCCTCGACGGTCATGCCGTGCATTTGCGCCATCCGCTCATTGCAGATTTTATAGACATCCGTCACATACAGGTAGACGCCAACCGGGCTTTGCTCGAACAACGGTCGGAATTGCTCTTCCAGCTCGCGCAGGATCTGCTCGTGCTCCTCATGGGTGTGTCTTTGGGAACTCATCTTTGTCTCCTTTGGATAGGGGGTGGCAGGGTATAGAGTTTGGTGCTTCAAAGTGGCTCGGAGGCGACCATGCAGCCATTATAGTACGTATCGTCCGTTTGCCGGCTACTCGAGGTGTTATCGCTTGCCGACGATCTGCGGGCACGGCAGAAACATGATCGGCGGATCGGTTCCTCAAAAAGAAACCTCCCTTCCCTGTATCGGGGAGGTAGGTCGTCTATTTTCAGACGGATTCGATTGAGCAGACCTATGTTCCCCTGAGCGTTACCTCATGATTCGGCACGATGTGCCATCAAATCTATTGGACGAAGAACGTGACACTGGAGGGCGCCGACCGGTTCCCGGCCCCGTCGACCGCGATGAGCGTGATCGTGTTATCTCCAGTCTGGGTAACGTATACGACGGCTCGATCACCGGTGGTGGTGTGGTCCAGGACGCCATTCAGGTATACCTCATAGGCGATAGACGCCTGAGCCGTCTGGTTGTCGAAGGACTGCCCCCAGAATATATTCAGTTCCAGGCCGCCGACATCCCCACCCCAACAGCAGCCGGGGGCGGAGGGCGGCTCGGTGTCCGTCGCGCTGACCGCCGCGGTCGTCACCGTCAGGACATTGCTCGGCGCCGAAAAGTTCCCCCCGTAGAAATCCTTGGCTTTGACGGTGATCTCATAGGTGGTCTCGGGGCTGAGCCCATGGACGACAGCGGCTCGGGTAGAGGTCTCCGGGCCACTCGGACTGCCGTTCACAAAGACCTGATAACGGATGTGCAGCCCGTCGTCGGTGGAGGCTGTCCACTGGAGTGAAATTTCGGTCGGGTTCACCCCTACCAGCGAAACGACCGGCGCACTGGGAGGCGTGATGTCAGGGGGCGTCGTCACGGTCAACGTGTTGCTTTTCTGCGATACATTGCCGGACCCATCCACGGCGTAGACATAGAACGAGTAGGTATTGTTCGGGACCAGACCCACACTGTAGGTCGTTTGTGTCTGAGGCAGCGTGGTGGTGGAGCCCCAGCTCACAAAGACCCGGTAAGTAAAGGTTCCCGAGTCATCGGTGGACGGGTTCCAGGCCAGCGTCACATTATGCGGCGTCAAAGACGTCACGCGCAGGTTGGTCGGCTTGGTGGGTGGTTTACGGTCTCGGGTGGCTAAAGCTGGTGAAGTGCCGAAGAGTGATACGAGCAGCGCGAGCACCAGAAGGGTCACCGCGGCTCGAGCCGCGCGCCAATACGACATGTTGTTCATCATGCTATACCTCCAATCTCCTCATAAGAAAGAAGTTTACAAATTGCCGCGCGGTTGTCTGGATATATATACGGAGGGATTGCTTCGCCGGATTGGTCAGGTTGTAGCCAGAGGCCGGCATGGCAGTCTCCTGCGGTCGCGACAGGGTGCTACGGCCACCCGCCAGGCGGCACATAGATGTAGACAAACGCGTTTATTATCACCTGGTCGCTTAGCCAGGTTTCCCCTGGTCGTTTTACTAATACAGTCGGTGACCAATGCTCTGTATACTGGAACGAGAATACACGCAAGTCGACAAGCCCGACTGTGATCAAGAGTCACGGAGTGGCCGAAGAGGATAAGGAGAGCTATGTCCAGATTCTCAGGAGTCCCGAACAAAAGTCTCACATGGAAAGCTGTGCCGCCGGAGAGCCTCGACCTCTCGAGGAAGCGGGTCGTCGTTGTCGGGGGGACAGGGGGGATCGGTCGTGCCCTCTCGAGGCTCATGGCGGCTCGAGGCGCCCGGGTCACCATTGTCGGTCGCACATTTCGTGAGGCGGACACGCCCGGGATCAGCTTTATGAAGGCAGATCTTGCGCTCATGTCTGAAGCCCAACGCATTGGACAGAGCCTCCCGGCGGAGGATCTCGACCTGGTCGTATTTACAACCGGCATCATGCCTGGCCCGGAACGTGTAGAGACTTCGGAGGGAATCGAGCGGGACCTGGCTGTAAGCTACCTGAGTCGCCTGGTGATGCTCCGCGAGATTGGCATGCGTCTTGGTAAGGACCGCACGGATCCCGCAGGCAAGCCAAGGGTTTTTGTCATGGG
>DATHTH010000002.1:0-4585 GCA_035463495.1 Anaerolineales bacterium
TTAAAACGGTTAAAACGGGAGTCGAGTTCGAGAAGATCAAACCCAAAAAGCTCGTGCTCGCGTTCCTGCCAGCCGGCGCCCAGTCCCAGCACCAGCCGTCCGCCCGAGAGATCATCGACCGCCGATGCCATGCGCGCCGTGTGGATCGGATGACGGAAGGAAAACGGTGTTACTAGCGGACCGAACTCAATGCGTTCGGTAGTGGCTGCCAGCCAAGTCAGGGATGTCCACAATTCCAGCGATTCGATATCAGGCGGATTGGAGTTAGTGAAGTGGTCCGAGCGGAAGAGTCCCACAAAACCCAGATCTTCCACTAACCGGGCTATCTTCTGCCAGCGGGACCAGGTGAGACCATTTTGCCCTTCGATCATGATGGCAATTTCGAGCATATCAAACCTCCTTCAGAGCCTTACAAAGCTTTAGAACCTCATTCACGGCCTGGCCTCAAAAGTTTCGCAAGGAATTATTATCCGGCGTTATTTACTTATTAATCCCGGCAAAGAGAACCAGTTCCCCTTGACCTGTGGATGTTCCGTCTCAACTAGCTCCCCCCTCTCCACAAGGCCAGCGATCGCCCGCGAGATCAGATCCCTGTGCCATCCAAAGAGTTTGTGGACATCGCGCTCCGGTGCGGCGCCAACCGAATGAAAGTACAGCTCAACCAACTTTCTACGTGCTTCTGACTCGCTGATGAAGCGTGCCTTCTCCGGCAAGTCCGGGTAGTGCCGTGAAACAATCTCATAGATAAACGCGTACTTCCACGCCCCGGCTTTTGCCACACCGACCGGCAAGACCTTGAAGTCGGACTGCAGCACCTCGAGCGCCCGGTTGAACTCAGACTCCCTGGCGTTGGTCAGTTTAGCGGCGCTGCGCAGATCTATGGTATGAAGCGGACCCTCTCTCAAGAGCGCTTCATACACCTGTTTCGCAGCCTGCGTTAACCGTCCTTCCTCATACGCCACCAAATAATCCTCTTCCGGTGAGCCATAATTTTCTGAAAGGGCATAGAAATAGGGCGCCACGTCCAGCGAGATCATAGTTGCCTTACGCCGCAGGACTTTTGCGTAGTACCACTTTTTCTTCCCGAGGGCGTTATCCTTCCAACCCCAGGTGATGTGACCGGGGTCATCATGCTTGTCGGCAACCACGCGGTCCCCGGCGACCGCCCCCCACAGGCTGGGAAGCTCAATGCCTTTAATCGGCCAAAAGTACACGAAGCCGCGTTCGTTCACAAACCCCAGAGCGGCTCTCGCCGTCCGGACGCGCGTTAACATGGACAGGCGGTACGTTCGGTTGCGATGCGCGCTCAATTTTTTCAGATCCAGGGAGGGCATGCGTTGATTATAATCGGGCGATATGCGCCTCCTGTTCATCTTTCTCGACGGCATCGGCCTGGGCGAAAATGACCCTGAGACCAATCCATTTGCGCGGGCAAGGATGCCGAATCTGAACGGACTTCTGGAGGGCAGGTCATTGCTCAAGGAGTCCGCGCCGTTTCACGGGGAGCGCGCCACGCTCCTGGCAGTGGACCCGGCGGTCGGCGTGAGAGGGCTGCCGCAATCGGCAACCGGGCAAGCCATCCTGATGACCGGCATCAACATCCCGGCGGAGCTAGGGTATCACTACGGGCCGAAGCCTAATCCCGAGGTCGCAGCCTACCTCAGAGAAGCCACGTTGTTCTCGAGGTTTGTAAAAGAGGGAAAAAAGGCCGCGCTGCTCAACGCGTACCCTCCCCGGTACTTCGACGGGATCGATTCAGGAAAGCGTTTATATTCTTCCATCCCGCTGTCGGTAATCAACGCTGGGCTGCCGCTCTTCAGACACGACGATCTTTATGCCGGACGAGCACTCTCCGCAGACTTCACCGGCGAGGGATGGCGGAGCATGCTAGGCTTCCTCGACGCGCCGGTGATGGCTGCACAGCATGCCGGTCGGAATCTTGGCGCGCTAGCCAGAGAGTATGACTTTGCCTTGTTCGAATACTGGGCGAGCGATTACGCCGGTCACAAGCAGCAAATGGAGAACGCAATCGATTTAATGGAGACGTTCGACGTGGTCCTGGGAGGATTGATCGAAAGCTGGGATGATGGGCTGATCCTGATCACCTCCGACCACGGAAACATGGACGATCTCTCCACCCGCAAGCACACCGCCGCACACGTGCCCGCGCTGGTGATCGGTGATCAGGCTGCGCGTGAGGAATTCACGCGCGATATGAAACAGCTGACCGACATTGCCCCCGCAATCTGGAGGACAGTCATGCGAGACTCGGCGTCCGAAATCAAACAAAACGCATAAACACCTGGTTGCCAAGCAGGCGACCGCGCTTCGTTAACCTTAACCTCCCCTCTGCCCCGTCTCCAAGTAACCCCGCGGTGACAAGCTCTTGAATTTCTTTTCCGTACACGTCATACATTGACGTTCCAAAGCGCGCCTGGAACTCTTCCGCGCTCACACCTTCCCGGGTCAAACGCAGTCCTGTCATCATAAACTCAGACATGTCATCCTGAAGGGACTGCCTGTGTTGATTGACTGTGGCGGGAGTCAGCGGAAAATGGGAAATGCTAACGTGGGGATTGGTAAGGCGTTCGATGTAGGTTTTGATGCGCAGGATATTTGAGTAGCGATAGCCACCGGCATAGCCGTGCGCGCCGGCGCCGAAGGCAAGGTACGGCTGTCCACGCCAGTACTGGAGGTTATGACGGCATTCATAGCCAGGCTTCGCCCAGTTGCTAATCTCGTATTGAAGATAGCCATTTGCTTCGAGCGCATGGCTCAGCCATTCATACATTTCGGCAGCGTGATCGGGGTCGGGCAGCGGAAGCAAGCCTTTGGCTGCCCATCTGCCAAATGGCGTCCCATGCTCGAGCGTCAGGGCGTAGGCTGATATGTGCTCAGGTTGCAGATTCAGGATGCGCGCGACCGTGGTCTGCCAGGTTTCAAGGGTCTGCTCGGGCAAGCCATAGATTAAATCGAGATTCAGATTTTCGAAGCCAACCTTGCGTGCAGCCGCGACCGCCTCGATGACATCAAAGAAGCTGTGAGCACGCTCGAGCAGACGAAGCTCTTCTGGATTGGCAGACTGAACTCCGTAACTTATGCGATTGATTCCGATCTCCTTCAGCCTTAAAAGAGCTTCGTAAGACACAGTGCCCGGATTGGCTTCAATGGTAATTTCGGCATCACCAGTCAACGTGAAATTAGCGCGGATCGCCCTGAAGGCAGCCGCGAACTGCTCGGGAGAGAGAAGTGATGGCGTTCCCCCGCCGAAGAAGATGGTATGAACAGCAGCTAGGTCATTTGGTGATTGCGTGCGCGTGAGCTGGTTCCCTGCAAAGTTAATTTCACGTACAAGCGCGTCGACATATGCAGGTATCATTTCTTCCTGCCCGGCGTAGGTATTGAAATCGCAATAGGCACAGCGGTGGGTGCAAAAGGGAATATGGAAGTAAAGCGAGTAGTGAAGTGTCATGGCTCAGGTGAGCGCTTTCGAGTTCGACAGGGTAGAACAAAAGCAAGGCAGGAGAACCCAGCAGTATTCACATGTCGCTCTGGCCGGGCAGGCTTGAGTATAACCGCCGACCGAGACTCACAGGCAACCGTCGAACCGGGCGGCATTATAGCGCATACACAAATGTCATAGAGGTTTCATGATAATAAAACACTTATAAAAAGATTGACATCCTGACGGGACATAGTATAAATACCGAAATAGAGTCTGTCTGAAGGCGGTTTCGCACGTTACGTGAGGCAAACATCTCACGGATCTTGCTGAAATTGAAAAGTTCGATGCCTTCAGATGGGTTCTTTATCTTTTTAATACCGGAGGTGTGAGTGAACGCGACTTTGAAGCTTGGAGAGCACTTTATTTTCGACCTCTCCGACTGCAACCATGAGATCCTCATGGATAGCGAGCGGGCATACTCGCTGTTTGCGCGAGCCGTGCGGGAAAGCGGCTTGACGGTTGTGGACGAGGGCTTTTACAAGTTCAGCCCGCATGGCTTTACTTGTTTCTTGCTCCTCGCAGAGTCGCATGCAAGTTTGCATGCCTGGCCCGAATACGATTACTGCGCCATTGACCTTTTCACCTGCGCGATCGGCAAGGATATGATGCCCTTGATCCAGCGCATCCAGGAGGCGTTAGGTGCGCAGAATTTTTCGCTTCGCAAGATCGACCGTGAAGCCGAAGTGGAAAAGATTCCTTTTGCCCTCTAGGGTTTTATGAGCATCTGGTTTACCGAAGAGTTGCATCCTTACTATCGCAAGGGTTTGCGCGTCAGGCGCATCCTTGCGGATGAGCAGACACAATACCAGCATCTGCAGTTTGTCGAAACCGAGTACTTCGGCAACGCGATGATCCTGGATGGGATCATCCAGTTGACCGAGCGAGATAACATGGGCTATCACGAGATGATCGTCCATGTGCCGATGCTGGCAGTGGGACAGCCGAAGCGCGTGCTAATTGTTGGCGGCGGGGATGGCGGCTCATTGCAGCAGGTGTTGAGATATCCATCCGTGGAAGAGGCGGTAGTCTGCGAACTGGATCAGCGCGTGGTGGATCTTTCGCGAGAGTATTTTGCGAATG
>DATHTH010000003.1:0-6729 GCA_035463495.1 Anaerolineales bacterium
ACCAACCAGGCAGGTTAATAAGACCAGACTGTCGAACAGTCCCAGATTGCCATCCAGGACAAGCGCCAGCACCAGCAGGGAGGCTGCCAGCATGATCGGCGCGTCCATGCGGATGAGCTGCTCGGCAATCACGATCGGCGCAAACACGGCGGTCATCCCCAGGATGAACAGGATGTTGAAAATATTGGATCCGAGCACATTCCCCAAAGTCAGATCGCCCTGTCCATGGAGGGCTGCTCGCAGAGATACGGCGATCTCTGGCGAAGCTGTGCCGATGGCAACAATGGTCAATCCAATGGTAAGGGGCGAAATCCCAAAGGCTGCGGCCAGTCGTGACGAACCGCGCAGTAAGAAATCGGCGCCCAGAATCAATATCACCAGCCCCCCGATGAAGAACAGAATCGCTGTGAGCATCTTTGTCCCTGTCCGCTTCTATGTAAGTATGATGTCAACCTTCAAAAAAGAAGGCGCGCCTACCCTCTATACTGGCACAAAGTGAGATTGATCTTTCAGCTCTGGGATAGTATCCGGAGCTGTTCGCGATACTCGGGGATTTCGACCATCGGTGGACGGTCTCGTTCGGCAATCTCTTCGATATCGAGCCGGAAGCTGTCCTGCTCATAGTGAATCAGCTTCATTGTCCGGTTGACGTTCTCCAGGATGCTCTGCCCGTAGCGAGACTCAAGCTTGCGCATCACCGCCTGGATGATGGCAAAGGACATTTTGCTCAGGGCCTCCAGCGGCTGGTTATGGTGGATGCGCTCCTGTAAGTCTACCTGGGCAATGGCGCTCAAACCAGACCTATCGAGCACATCGATTAGCAATCCGATCTCTACGCCGTAGCCCGAGAAGAAACGAATCTGCTCGAGGGCACTGCGGCGCCCGCCGTATTCTCCCGAAAGCGGCTGGATGACCCCGGACAGCTCCGGATAAAAGAGATTGAGCAGCGGTCGCGCCGTCAATTCGGTCACGCGCCCACCGCCGCCTGCCTGGATTTTATCGCCCACCTTCAACGGTCGCCGGTAGAAGCCTTTCACAAACTGGATATCGGGCCGCAACAGCAGCGGACCGATCAAGCCATACGCAAAGCGCGGGTGGATATTTACAATGTCTGTATCCAGCCAGATGACGATGTCTCCCCGGGTGCAATACAGGCTCTTCCAGAGCGCCTCGCCTTTGCCGCGGCGTGAGCCATGCTTTGGCAAGACAGCCTGGTGGATGTAGACAGGCACGTCCAGGCTCTGGGCGATCTCACGGGTGCGGTCTGTCGAATCGGAATCGATCAGCACAATCTCATCCAGCAGCGGCACATCCAACATCAGCGCCTGCTGGATCGTTGCGATCACGTTCCCGACGGTTGCTTCTTCATTAAGTGCCGGGAGCGCCAGGCTGATCGTCAGGCCGCGCTCGCGCTTTAGATGATAGAGGTAGAGCAGGTCCTCGAACTCATCGGCATGGAAGGTATTCTCGGCAAACCACTTATCCACCAGCACCGAGATCGCCGTCTGGCCCGCTTCCTCGCTCTCCGGGTCGGTGAGGAGCGGCCGCTTCGTCTTGACGACGATCACACCGCACTGACTCTCGTGCATGATGCGCTCTGCAACCGGACCAATGGAGGTAAATTCCTCCGCGGGACGCGAGCTCGCGCCCATCACGATCAGATCGTATTGCTTCGAGGCTTCAAAAATGGTTTCCGCTGGATTATCTGTCACAATCTGCTGTTTCTTCACCTCAGGCAGGTTTTTCAGCACGAGCTCGATGCCTCGGAATGCCGCGTCCTGCTCCTGAGCACGAGACTGCGAAACCACATGGAGCGTGGTCACTTGCGTGGGATGAGCATGCCGCATCGAGAGCGCCGTGCGCAGGGCAAGCTCGGCGTAGGGACCGCCGCGGATAGGGATCAGGGCATTATTGAACCCATCGGCGATCTTTGAATTGACAATTGCAATATCGCAGGGTGGATGAGTCAACACCTGTGTTGGCGTAACCTTCAGCGCTTCCAGCTGACAGGTATATTCCAGAATCAAGAGATCAGGGTCATGCCGCTCCGTTATTCGAATGATCTCGTCCCAGGGGCGGTAAGCAGCAAAGACTTCCGCCCAGCGCACGTTATGACTCGTGCCGGCAAGTCTGCGCAGCGTCTGGCGTAGCTCCCGAACTTGCGAGGCGCCGCTGCTGAGTGACTCCCCCTCGGGTATATAAACCAGACCAATAAGCACGATATCGCCTTTCCCTGCGATGGCGCGAGCTGCGCTGAGAACGGAAGCCTGCTCACAGCCGTAGACGACGGGGACAAGCACTTTGTTAAAGAGCTTTGTTTTTGGCGGAGTCGACATAATCTCTCCTGACGCTCACCCCCGAAGGAGTGGAGCAATATGGCGCGCATAGATACTCTCCCACGCATATCCCTGGCGGATCTCGAGGCGCATGCGAAACACGGGATTCGATGCAAGGGTTTCCGCAAGTACCTTCGCAAGCGCAGCCGGGTCGGCGTCAGCAGGAAAATAGACGGCATTGGGTCCGCCCAGGCTGCGCAAAGGAGGGATATCGGAGCAGAATACCGGCAAGCCGGCAATGGCAGCTTCCAGGATGGGAATCCCAAAGCCCTCCTCACGTGAGGGCAAGAATAACGCATCGGCAAGATGATACAAGTCAAAGATGACTTCATCCGGGATGTATTCGGTGGTCAGCTCAGCCAGAAAGAAAGCCGCTTTCTCCAGGCCCAGCTCCTTGCGCAAAGCCGTCAGCTTCCCAAAGTACTTGATATTCGTCGGGTTATGGGGACCCAGCGGACCTGTGACCACCAGTTTTGTCGCCGGAAAATGCTCTCTCATCGATGCACAGACGCGCAATGCGAGCTCGATGTTTTTTCGGGGCGTGATACGCACGGGCAGCAAGAGGAGGGGAGCAGCATTCATGAGCTCCAGCGTCCGCACATACTCGCTCGTCTGCTGCTCGAGCTTATGAAACCTGGTGATATCCACCCCATTCGGGACCAGAGTAATCTCCTCGTGCCGGATATCAAAGAGCTCAGCCAGTTCCTGCCGGCGCATCTCTGAAATCGTAACCTGCCGGACACCGGGCCAGGCTTGCCGCAGCAAGTCCCACGGATAGCCATCATACAATTCATCTCGATAGCGCGGCGTCGTCCACGCCAGATCGTGATGCCAAAGAATAACCTGCCGGTCCGAGCGGCTTGTAAGTTTGTGGATCGCCGCAGTGAGACCGAGGTTCTTATTCAGGGAGCACACATTGTGAGCGATGAGAATATCCACCCCGTCCAGAACCCGGTTCAGGTCAGTCGTGAGAGCATCGACCAGCTCACCAAACTGCGGCGGGATACGACCCACGTCCAGTTCCGACTTGACGCCGAGCACAGTCAGGTGACGTGAGTCAGCCAGGGGCAGGTGGATAAAGGGGATGCGCGGATCTGTTTGCTCGCCGCGGCCGGCCACGAGGTAGACCTGATGCCCGGCATCTGCCATCAGGCGGGCGTGCTGCCCGACGACGCTTTCCACTCCGCCGATGACGGGCGGCGCTGAATAATGGAGGAGGGCAATCTTTTTCACCGGGCTTTTTCCCGGGCAGCCTGGATGGCGAGATCGATGAACACCGCGGACGACCAGCCGAACATGGATGCTGCGGTCGGTGGGTTCTCTCCGGTGACCGGATCGTAATACTCGTAAATATCATCGTGAGAGCTGATCAGGTCTAACGTGCGGCGGCGCAGTTCTCCAGCCAGCTCCTGATAACCTGAGCGCTGCAAGCCTTCGATGAGCAGGTAGTTCACATTGACCCAGGTGGGTCCGCGCCACATTTTGCCGGGTGTATATTTCGGGTCGTCCATTGCCACCGTGGGGACAGGATAGCGCGTCCAGAATTGGCGCTCGTCGGTGAGATGACCGACAAGGCGCTCGGCAACTTCAGGCGGCATCTGGCCGGTGATCAACGGGAACAGGTTGAACGGAGTCCGCACATTCACGCGTGACCCGTTGCTGCGCGCCCAGAAGAAGCCTGCTTCCTCATCCCAGGCGCGTTCTACCAGGCGCCGCGCCATAGCATGCGCGCGGCCTCGCCACAGCTCTACATCCTCATGTTTCCCGAGCGCGGCGGCGATCTTCGCCAGGGATTCCTGCTGTAGATAAAGATAGGTGTTGAGGTCGGGCGATTCAACCGGCATGCCATCGTCCCACAACGGGCTGTCGTCCAGGCCCGAGGAATAAGGATGGTGGTACTCACACAAGCCGTTGCCATCCACATCATTGTTCTCAAACCACCAGTTGTTCCAGCGCACGATTGGCTCGTAGATCTCGTCCAGGAATTCGCGATCGCCATCGTACTCATAGAGTTTATTGGCAGCCCAGGCAATCAGGGGCGGCTTTGTAACATCTGCTTCGATGGGGTGGTCGATATGCGTCACCGCGCCCTCATCATGGATCGCATCGGGGATCATGCCATCCTCACGCTGGTGGTCCAGCACAATGCGGATCTGGTCGTGCGCTAGCTGCTTCTCCACATGCCGGTATGCCAGGGCGTGGAAAAAGGCGTCCCACTGCCAGACGCCCACATAATGGATCATGGAGGGCGTCATGGCTTCGCGGGTGGTATAGAAGCGCGTCGAGATCAAGCCGGCGCGCATGATCCACCAGGCATAATAATATTGAGAGTGATATTCCGGCTCTACCTGCGGCGCTTTTGCAAACCACTGGTGCCAGCGCTGGGCAGCACCTTCAAATGTTTTCTCGGGGTCGGGAATGTAACGGGTGAACCCCAGACGAGGGGTGATGTTCAACAGCAGGGACTTGCCTCCTTCCGAGGCATCCAGATGCAGATGGACAGCCTGATTCTCTTCACCGAAAGCATTTGTGGCATGCGAAACGATCCGGGCATTCGTGGTGTATGCCACGTTGCGGCGGATGTCCCCGGTCAGGCGCAGGATGCCACCGCGCCTGTCGGTCTGGATTTTGTCCAGATTAGCATTGAACTTGATCGAGCACTCGACGGAGGGTAGCGTAATCAGCACCGTCTCGATATCCGCAAAGGTCAGGCTAAAGGTGCCGATGCGGGTCTCGCAATCGATGCGGTGAGGATAGGTTGTGACCTGGATATCGAGCGGGTTGCCTTCCTTATCGGTGAATATCCATTCATCGATGAGCGGCGGACGCTGGCGATACGCGGCGAGCTGGCCTTCTTTCTTAAACCAGCGCTCTGCCAGACGGAACGTCAGATGATTGCCAGATTGGAAAATCAGCAGACGTGAGCCGCGCTCGCTAAAGGGAATATCCCGCAAATTCACGCGATCTTTCAATAAATGTAGATACTCGGATTGGACAATCGTATTCATAAGCTTCACCTCAACCATAAAGTTTCGTATGGCGCCAGAACCAGGTTGCCCTGTTGAACATCGTAGGAGCCTTGACCAGTAATGAGATCCGTAAGATGAGGCAGGGGTACTCCGTTGATGCCTTGCAGGTTCACCCGGACCTGTGCGGCCTGATTTGAAATGTTCTGCAGACACAATACCTGTCCCGCGCTATCCGGTGAGCGACGCAGCAGGGCGAAGACAGCACTTCCGGCGTCCAGCACTTGTTGTTCCCCATAGGGATGGAATGCCGCCGAGGCACTGCGCGCGCTCAGCAACTGTGAATAACGATGAAAGACCTGATGGCGCAACGAAGACTCATCGGACAGCTCATGTTCGAGTGCCTGGAGATCGAACTTCTGGCGATTGATCGTGCGGTTGCGACCCGTGAGCTGTACGCCTGCGTGCCAGCTGCGTGAGCCGAACAGGCTATGAACATAGATACCCGGCACACCGACCAGCGCCAGCATGATTGCCTGCGCAGCTATGAAACGGTCGATCTGGACTTCGAGCGGTTCGCCAGACTTCGGATCCGAGAGGGCATCGAAATAATTGATATTGAGCTCATAGGGGATTTGCGCGCCGCCAGCGACGTGCTTGTACGACACCAGGCCTCCATGTTGGAGGATGCGTTCGACCATGGCATCGATCTCAGCCTCTGGCAGGATGCCCCGCGCCGGATTGACGCCGATACCGTCGTGAGAAGCCAGAAAGTTGAAAAAGGTCGTTCGCCGGGAAGGCAGCTTTAGCCGGGCTGCCCATTCGGCGAGGACGCGGCTATTCCCGGTCTGCAATGTGTGCAGGACCAGAGGCGGCAGGGCAAAGTTGTAGACCATCTGCGCTTCGTTATCGCCGTTTCCAAAATAGGAAATATTATCGACGTGCGGCACATTGGTTTCGGTAATCAAAAGCACTTGCGGTGCCACCTGGTCGAGCATGGAACGGAACAACTGGATAATGCGATGGGTCTGCGGCAGGTGAATACAGGTCGTGCCATTCTCCTTCCACATGTAGGCAATGGCATCCAGCCGGATCAGCGCTGCGCCCTGAGAGACGTAAAACAGGAGCGTATCGACGATCTCAAGCAGCAGATCCGGATTCTTGAAATTCAGGTCCACCTGGTCGGCGCTGAATGTCGTCCATACCTGTTTGGGACCGGAAGTTGTTTCAAAGGTTGTCAGGAGCGGCAGGGCGCGCGGCCGCACCACTTGAGACAGGTCCGGGCTGCCCTCGACGACCACGAAGTACTCTTGATAGCGCGGGTCATCCCTTAAAAAGCCCTGGAACCATTCGTGCCCCACCGAGGCATGGTTGATGACTGCGTCGAACATCAGGCGAAAATCTTGACCTAAACGAGAGATATCCTC
>DATHTH010000004.1:0-3176 GCA_035463495.1 Anaerolineales bacterium
CCTTCCGCGTGAAGACCGCACCCCGCGGTCTTCTTTTGTTTAAGCTGAATGGAATGATACTGTAGCATGGCGTGTAGTCCTTTAGATGGTTTTCAATCCACGTGTATAATTCCTGCATTCTGATCCCGGAGAAACCAGTGCTTCAGCGATTCGTCATTCTCTTCGTTGTGTTTGCCGTTGCTTTGAGCGCCTGTAGTGGCAATCAGGCTGCCGAAACCGCAACACCTGCCCCTACGGAGACTGTTGTCATCCCGCCGACTCTCACCCCGACGCCAACCACGCCGCTTGCCGTGCTCGTCGTGCCGGCTGACCTGGACGTTGATACCTCGAATCTATATCAAACCACCGTCTATGACCTTGCCCAGGCTTCCGGGTTTCGCTTTCAGGTTCGCAACACTTTCACGGCCGCGGACATCGAGCCGGGGCTGGAGGTTGTGATTGTGTTTCCCCCCGACCCCGGAATCGCTGCTCTTGCGGCTGCCGCCCCACAGGTGCAATTCCTGGCGATCAATATCCCGGGCATCGCGGCTGGTGGCAACATCAGCGTGCTGGGCAACACGGTCCAGCCGGATATGGCAGGGTTCCTGGCGGGCTATACCGCGGCGATGATCACGGAGGACTTTCGTATTGGCATGCTGATGCCCAAGGACAATGCGAATGCATTGACCGCCCTGAACGCGTTCGCAGCCGGGATGGCTTATTACTGTGGCACGTGCCGCCCGGTGCTGTTCTACAACTGGACGTATCCGCAATATCTGGAGATCGGCGCGGAGGAGGATCCGGGAAACTACAATGCCTATGCCGATATCCTGATCCTGCAGCGTGATGTGGGCACAATTTTCCTGTATCCCGATATCGTGACTCCCGACCTGATCAACTACATCGGGACGACCGGTGTAAATATGATCGGGACGATAAGCCCGGAGCAGCGTCCCGCCGGCTGGGTGATGACCATCCAGCCAGATGTGTTCCAGGCTATTCAGAACGCCTGGCCCGGGCTGATCGCCGGTCAGGGAGGGGTGACCGTGCAAGCGCCCCTCGGCCTGGCGGACGTGGACCCGAACCTGCTCTCGGAGGGAAAGCAGCGTCTTGTCGAGCAGACCTTAAGTGATTTGCAGGCTGGCCTGATCAGTACAGCTCCAAACCCATAGCAGGACCTTTAAGTCAAAACCCCCGTGTAGCCAACACGGGGGTTTTGACTCAGCGATGCTGAACCGAATAAAGGAGGAGAAGAAAAAATTCCTTAGAGAGTGACACCAACTACAGCCGGCGCGCGCTCGCTGCGTTGACCGTGTCCCAGCCAGGCGATTGCCTTCACCACCAGGACAGCGGGGTTGACCGGCTTCACGAGACACTCGTCCGCGCCCTCCTGATTGGCGTCGACAATTTCTTCAATCGTACTTGCGGAAATGAGCATCAAAACGGGACCCCGGCTAGCAGCACGCAAGCCCGCGATCAAGGAGATACGCTCAGACTTCGGAATGCTCAAATCGACGAGCATCAGGGAAGGGCTGAGGAGACGCGCACTCTGCAATGCATCGGAGACATTCGATTCAGACAACACAACACAATTTCTCTGACTAAACAGAGCATCCCAGATGGCAACGTTTTCCTGCTGGTCAGAAATGATCAGCACTGTATGGAGAGGGATGGTATCGATATCGGTTTTCCATGTAACCATAAGCACCACCGTCCTTTCTCACTCATTGACTTGACGGAAAATTAGACCGCGTGTTACACTTCGAATGTGAGAAATCTTTAAGAAAGGAGGCGCACAATTGATGGACATCAACAGGATCAAGTTCCATGGCAAGGCTTGCTTCACCAGCATTGGCGTTGTTCCTTCGCGTAGTGCGCCTGCTCATCGTTGATTTACACATAGTGTAAGGAACGACAGCCACGGTGCACTCGCCCGTGGCTGTTTTGTTTTATGTAAGTATGCAGCCACGGGTCCCATCACCGTGGCTGTCCCATTTTATAGAACTTTTGGAGGCAACATGTTGAGGATTCAAAACAGCGAAGGGGAGCGCCGGGATATGCCCTGCGGGTGACGCTGGAGCCCGGGTTGTGCCCGTCGAACTGACGGCTGCGAGGATGATTGAACACTCGAAAGGAAAAGACATGAATGAGATCGTAAATCAAAAGACCGCTCGACTGCCTGAAGGATACACAGTGCGCGCGGCGACTATCGAAGATTATCGCATTGCCTTTGATCTGCTGAATGCTCACTCCAGACACTTGAATGGACGAGATGATCTAACAGACCCGGCACTGCTGCGACTCGACTGGCTGAATGACGGTTTTGATCCACAGACCGACATTCATATGGTTTTTGCGCCGGATGGCAGCCCGGCTGCTTTCGTGGAGTGCTGGTTGAATCAGGAGCCCCCGGTGCACCCGTGGATCTTTGGCTGTGTGCATCCTGCCCACTGGGGTAGAGGGATTGGCAGTTATCTTCTTGGCTGGGCGGAGGATCATGCCTGCGCCGCGCTCGAAAAATGCGCGCCAGACCTGCGCGTGGCGCCCCGTTCCGGCGCTGAGGCTCATAACCATGCCGGGCTCGATCTCTTCAGGCAGCTGGGCTGGAAACATATCCGTTCCTATTACCGGATGGTCGCCGATCTGGACTCCGCTCCGGAGGTGCCATCATTCCCGGATGGAATTACCGTCCGTCCCTATGACCCTGAAACCGAAACCGAGATGGTCTACCGCACTTTCGTTGATTCTTTCAAGGACCATTTTGGATTCATCGTCCCTCCGTTCGAGAAAGGGCTTGCGGATTTCAAGCATAATTTCATCGAAGATCCCGATTACGACCCGCGCTTCTGGTTTGTCGCCATGGATGGCAATGAGATGGCTGCCGTCTGTATTTGCCGCCCCACAGACCCGGAAGACCCTGAAAGTGGCTGGGTCAGTGAGCTGGGCGTTCGCCGCCTCTGGCGCAAACGAGGTCTTGGCTACGGACTGCTCAAACACGCTTTTGCCGCATTCTATGCTGACGGCAAAAAGCGCGCCGGTCTCGGCGTCGATGCTGCCAGCCTCACCGGCGCATTACGTTTGTATGAGCGTGCAGGGATGAGAGTCCTGCGTCAGTTCGATCAGTATGAGAAAGAAATGCGGCCCGGCCGGGAGCTGGCTGTGGAGTCGCTATGATGAAAGGAACAAAATGAACACTC
>DATHTH010000005.1:0-3510 GCA_035463495.1 Anaerolineales bacterium
CGCAGGGATAGGTTAGTCGTCCGCTGCGGCACCCTGGGCCTTGGCGCCAATCGGCTCAGGCCTCGGCAGGTTGGCAGCGACCAACCAGTCATAGACATAGATGCCGACAATGCCGCCGATCACAGGAACAATGAGCGGGATGAGCCAGTAGCCGGCATCCCACAGTCCCTGCGTGCCGACGAGCGTGCCCAGAAGGCGCGGCCCAAAGTCACGGGCAGGATTGATGGCATAGCCGCTGGGGCCGCCAAGGCTCAAACCTACGGCCAGCACCGTGCCGCCGACCAGGAAAGGTCCCATATTGTGCATGAGGCCGGTGTTCTTGCTATCGCCGCTGGCCAGGATGCCCCACAGCAGGACGGCTGTACCAAGGAGCTCTGTAAGGCTGGCTGTCAGGATGCTGTACGAGCCGGTCGCAGCTGCACCCGTGCCGCCCCAGAACGCTGCTCCAAAGACGGAGCCGGGGCCAGTGGACCATACATTCGGCACACCAGCGCTGACAAGTCCGTCGCGGTAGGTCAGGTAGACAGCGAAGGCGCCGAGGAAGGCACCGACCATCTGGGCCACGATATACGGACCGACTTTAGCCCAGGGGAAGCCGCGCTTCATCGCAAGCGCAATTGTCACCGCGGGATTCAGGTGGGCACCCGAAACACCGGCGGAAACATACACAGCCACAATCACCGCGAACGCCCATCCTATAGTGATCGTGTTCCAGTTATATGCGGAAGAAGCAAGACGGGGCGCTAGACCCACGTTTGCGACCACTCCATCACCCAATAGAATGAGGATGAAGGTCCCGAATACTTCGCCAATCAATTGTCCTAGCATGGTCATCTCCTTATTGTTTTGATATGCGTGCTATTCTACCTATCGGCGTGAGTAGATCGATCGATATTTGCGGGCCCGGCTTCCTCCTTTCCTCGTATTTCGTCTATGCAAAACCATTTGCTTATTGAAAATGAAAACCGCCAAAAGACTTAGCATCTCTCGGCGGTCGACACAGACAATACAAGCAGGCAGATCATATGGCGGAACCAGACTGTCTTCGTTGCGGCGAACATAAGCATAATTGGCTGCCCGGGTTTACAAGATGAAATTGAAGCTTACAGGAAATGTACTTATTCATTCTATGGAGTTGTTTACAAAGAGTCAAACATCAGGGGCTAAAGTGTTCTTAAACTGAACACTTAAAGAAACAGCACTGTTTCATTGTGAAACAGTGCTGCAATGAGCTGGCAATACTTTACTGCGCTCCCCTCGAGCTGAACGCAATGGGCGTACGTTGCCCTGCGGAGCCCCGTAGAGGCGTAGACGAAGCGCAAGTAATTAGAAAGCTCCGTCTCGTCTACGGGTCTCGGCGAGCACGAAACACGCCACTCGACGCGAAGGATCAGCGGTACTCCTCCGGATCGATGCCATAATCCTTGAGTTTCCGCCACAGGGTGGTGCGGCTGATATGCAGCACCTGGGACATGCGCGAGACATTTCCCCGGTACATCTGGATCATGAGCAAAATGGTCTCGCGTTCCATTTCGCTCATGGAACCGATCTGTACCTGGAGAAACGGTCTGACGTTCTGAGGATCGGCTTCCATCAGGCGCACATGGTTGGGGATATGTTCCAACCCGATGACGCCCGCACCGATCACCTGCGTGGCTGCGCGCCCCAGCACCGCTTCCATCTCGCGGATGTTTCCCGGCCAGGCGTACTTCCTGAACACATCCATCACTTCGGGTGCAAGCGAGACCTGATAACCAAGCTGCCTGGTGAAACGTTTCAGGATGCGCTCCGCGACCAGGGGGATGTCGCGCGGGCGCTCTCGCAAAGGAGGCAGTGTGATGGTAAACGTGCTTAATCGGTAATAGAGATCCGGGCGGAATGCTCCCTGCGCGATCAACGTTTCCATGTTGGCAGAAGTCGAGGCGATGATGCGCGCCTCCACTTCTACGACGCGCTGACTCCCGATGCGCTGGACCACGCCGAGCTCCAGCGCATTGATCAGCAGCGCCTGCGCCTCGAGGGGCAGGGCATCCACATCTTGGAAGAATAACGTCCCACCCTGCGCCAGCTCGAATTTACTCGGGCGTCCGGCGTGTTTATCGTCGATCGATTCATCATAGCCAAGCAGATCGGTGACGACGAGCTCGTTCGGCACCGAGGAAGCCGAGAAAATCACAAACGGTCCGTCATGGCGAGGGCCGGCGTTATGAATGGCGCTGGCCAGTGCGTTCTTTCCCGTGCCCACCTCGCCGCGGATCAAAATACTGGCCTGTGCTCCGGCCGCCGAGCGCACAAAGCTGCGCACGCGCTGCATTTGCGGCGCCTCGCCGGGAATGTCATCCAGCGTCAAGGTGGCCGTTGCACCGACCTGCTGCTGGATCAGCTTGCGTACGTTCTTCTCCGACCGCAACGTGAGAATGATCCATTGCAGCTTGTCTGAGCTCCGGAAGACGAAATCGAGGCTGATCAAACAATTGACGCTGCGCCCCTCGACGATAATCGTCCCTTCCACGTCGGTCAGCGGCTTCTTCTGCTGGATCGCCTCCTCCACAAACGCCGGGATGCTGAACAGTCCGTGCACGGGCTTCCCGACCATGGAGCGCGTGGGTATGCCAAGCATCTGGCTGGCGGCTTGATTAGCATGTACGAGCCTCTGATGCGCGCCCCAGACGAGAATACCATCGGAGATGGTGGAGAGGATCGTGTTAAGCTGGGCCAGCTGACTGTTCTGCTCGGCCATCAAAAGGTCAGACTGGTGCTGGTTTTCCACGGCCCGCGCCGCGGCCGCCACCAGTCCAAGCGAATGCACGTGATAGCGCTCCAACGGCATCACCAGCCCCAGAACGCCAAGCAATCGTCCGCTGATATCGAACATGGGCGCGGCAGCCCCAGTGGCCAGATGCAACTGCTTGATAAAGTGCTCTGCCCCCGCCACCTGGACCGGCATCCGTTCGGCAAGAGCCAGCCCAAAGGAGCTGGTGCCCACCCGTTCTTCCGACAAGAACGCTCCCAGCCCCGCGCCCCAGCCTGTCATGATCTTGAGGATCTCTTCGTCGCCGAGCACATCCAGGATGCAGCCCACGCTGTTGGTCAGCACGATCGCGGTGCCGGAGTCCTGGACGCACTGGTACACATCTTCCATCACGGGCCGGGCAATGGCCATCAGATCGAAGCTGGCGGTCTGCGAGGCCAGCAGATGGTCGCTGCCCATGCGGGCAAACTCCACAGGCTTGTTGGGATTCACCCGACCCCATGATCGCCGCCAGGAGGCTGCGATGAGAGGAGGCACGATTGGGTCCAGCTGCTGGTTGGTGGTGAACTTCTGCCAGGCCGCAAACATCGCCCGCTGGTACTCAGCAGGCGCATCGAACACGCTGGATGGAATTGTTGCAGGTTGCATGGAACGCACCCTTGGTGGTTACGCCTATTGTACCCGGTTCGAGCGCTGATTGTTCAACGGATCCACGGCCTTTCTCAACGTTCAAAGGAGTGTCACTGCGAGCCGCTCTT
>DATHTH010000006.1:0-10197 GCA_035463495.1 Anaerolineales bacterium
TCTATGATGACGCCGCAACGTATGAAGAGCTGCTGAAGGTCATTGAGAATCTTCAGGATGGCACCACTGAAGTGATGTGCCATCCCGGATACGTGGACGAAGCTTTCGCGGCCGAGTCCGTGTACAACCGCCAGCGTGAAAAAGAACTAAACATATTGACGGATCCGACCATTAAAGACGCAATCCAGGCGAACGGGATCGAGCTGATCTCTTTCGCCGACCTGTAGTTGCCTGTCCCGTCTTGCCATTTCACCTTCCAGGAGCATTACATGTCTCACATCGACGAACTCTTACAGCAAATGACGATCGAAGAAAAGATCTCCATGCTTGCCGGGGCAGATCTGTGGCACAGCGTCGCCGTGCCGCGGCTGGGCATCCCGCAGTTCAAGGTCACGGATGGACCGAATGGGGCGCGCGGCGCCTGGGGCAACATGGGTCCCACCTCGGTTGCCACGCCGGTCGGCATCGCCCTGGGCGCGACCTGGAACCCGGAAGTTGTCGAGAAGGTGGGTCATGTGCTGGCTGACGAGCTAAAAGCCAAGGGCGCCCACATCCTGCTTGCCCCCACTGTCAACATCCACCGGACGCCTATCGCCGGGCGCAACTTCGAGTGTTATTCCGAAGATCCCTTCCTGAGCGGTGTGCTGGCATCGGCTTACATCCGGGGTATCCAGAGTAAGGGTGTCGGAGCGTGCATCAAACATTTTGTGGCGAACGACCAGGAATATGAACGCTTCTCGATCAGCTCGGAGGTGGATGAGCGCACGCTGCGCGAGATCTATCTCGAGCCGTTCCGCATTGCGATCCGAGCTTCAAACCCGTGGGCGGTGATGTCGGCTTACAACCGGGTCAACGGGATATATGCCTGCGAAAACGACCATACCCTGCTCGAGATATTGAAAGGCGAGTGGAAGTACGAAGGCATCGTCATGTCGGACTGGTTTGGCACGTACGACCGGGAAACGCCCAATAGTGGGCTGGACCTCGAGATGCCCGGCGCGGCGCGCTGGATGTCTGAAGAGCACGTCAAGCGCGCCCTGGACGATGGTCCTCTGACCGAAGAGGCGCTCGACGACAAAGTCCGCCGGTTGCTGGGCGTCCTGGAAAGAGCCAGGTTGTTCAATGACGGGCAGCTACCGCCGGAACGCGCCGAGAACAAGCCCCAGCACCGCCGGATCATCCGGGAGGCGGCGCGCGAGGCGATCGTGCTGCTCAAGAATGACAGCATGCTTCCGCTGAAGAAAGTCAAATCCATCGCGGTCATCGGTCCCTATGCGCAAAGTGCGCAGATCCTGGGCGGCGGCAGCTCATCTGTCACGCCGCACTATGCAATCTCGCCGTTCGAAGGGATCAAGAACCGGGCAGGCGATAGGATCAAGGTCGAAGCCGCGCCCGGATGCTTTATTTACAAGGATCTGCCCGCTCCGGCGCCGGAAACCTTATCCAGCCCTGAAGGCCGCCGGGGATTGAGCCTGAGCCTGTTCAACGGAACCGAGCTTTCCGGCGAGCCGGTGTATCGCGACATCACCACACGCGTCCAGTTCGGCTGGTTCGAGGACACTGTCCCCAGCGTGGACCAGGAAGCGTTTTCTCTCCGATTGGAAGGCTTCTTCACGCCGCAGCAAAGCGGCATGCACACCCTCGCCCTGGCGGCTGTCGGCTGGGGCAAGCTCTATCTTGACGAGGAGCTCCTCATCGACCACTCCTCCGACTCAGATATGGCCAAGCAGCTGACCGCGGATCTGGAGCTGGAAGGCGGCAGGGCTTATCCGATCAGAGTCGAATATTACTGGAAAGGTAACCCGCGCTGGCGCTCGATGTCACTGGGACACCAGCCGCCCTTTGCGAAAGATACGATTGCCGAAGCCGTCAAGCTGGCAAAGAAATCCGATGTCGTGGTGCTGATCGCAGGCTTGAACGGCGAATGGGAGTCGGAGGGCTTCGACCGGGTCGACATGCAGCTGCCCGGCGCCCAGAACGAGCTGATCGAACGCGTCGCAAAAGCCAACAAGAATACCATCGTGGTGCTGAACGCCGGCTCTCCAGTGGAGATGCCGTGGGTCAACAAAGTGCCGGCTGTGCTGCAGCTCTGGTACAACAGCCAGGAACAGGGCAACGCGCTCGCCGATGTCCTCTTTGGGGATGTGAATCCCTCCGGCAAATTACCCACTACCTTCCCGGTCCGCCTGCAGGACAACCCGGCCTACATCAATTATCCGGGAGAAAACGGGAAGGTCCGCTATGGCGAGGGCATCTTCGTGGGGTATCGCTACTACGACAAAAAAGAAATCGAACCTCTCTTCCCCTTCGGTCACGGGCTTTCGTATACTACGTTCGAGTACAGTGATCTGCGCCTGAGCGCGAAATCGCTGACGCCGAACGAGCTGCTCAAAGTCAGGGTCGATGTGACCAACTCTGGCAAGGTCGCGGGCAAGGAAGTGATTCAGCTCTACGTGCGTGACGTGCAGTCCAGTGTGGCACGCCCCGAGAAGGAGCTCAAAGCCTTCAAAAAAGTGGAACTGGCTCCCGGGCAAACAAAGACAGTGACCTTCACCCTGGATCGAGAAGCCTTCTGGTACTTCGATGTGACGCGTAACGAATGGGCCACCGAACCGGGCGATTTCGAGATTCTGATCGGCGCCTCGAGCCGGGATATCCGCCTGAAAGAGATGTTCACGCTCCTGCCGGAGCCGCGGGCTTCCCGGCTGCATACAGGCTTGACCGTTCGAACCCTGCTCGACGACCCCGATGGGCGCGCCGTCCTGTCTAAACACGTCGGCGGCTTCCTGCTCATGGCAGATATGAGCATGGCGAAAGATATGACGCTCGAGCAGATCGCCAGGAACCACCCGACCTTCGTCTCCCCCTCCCTGCTGGCGCAAATCGGAGAAGACCTGGCAAAGGCTTCATGACCAGAGCGACGGCGTACAACATTACTCTTCTCTGGCTTGCCTGGCTAGTCATTCTCCTGATCTTTCAATGGATCGTGACGGCCCGCCTGGACATCCAGCATCCCGACCTTGCCGTCTCCTGGACGAAGTCGCAAACGATGCCATCCAGCAACGAAGGCAAGATCTACCTGCTCAATCCGATCATGAACCGGCAGGTCGCCTGGGATTCGGAGTACTATGTGGGAATCGCCGTCGCGGGATATGACGACCCGAATGCCGGCGCTGTGGTCAACCCTGAGACCGGGCGAGAGGTGATTAAGAATTATTCCTTCTTCCCGCTTTATCCCTATGTGATGCGCGTCTTCGCGCTGCCGTTCAGGGTTTTGGGAGTCAATCCCATTGGCGCTGCCAGCCTGGCAGGCGTGGTCGTGGCAGGTCTTGGCACGCTGGCCGGACTGTTTGCGCTTTGGAGTCTGACGCGCCCCTACTTTTCGGAAGAGGATTCGCATCGTGCTGTTTTTTATCTGCTGATCTTTCCCACAGCGTTCTTTTTTGCGATGGTATATACCGAGGGGCTATTCATCGGACTTGCCTTTGGAGCCCTGGCGCTCTCCCGTCACGGACACTGGGTGGGCGCATCCCTGCTCGGGCTGCTGGCAGCCTGGACACGCGCCCATGGCGCAGCTATCGCGCTGCCCCTGCTCGTCTTCTGGCTAATGCAGATCAGGTGGCGCGAGCCGCTTAGACCCCAGATAACCCGGGGCTGGTGGCTGCGCGGCGCCTCGGCGTTGCTGCCGCTGGTTGGCTACCTTCTCTGGCGGACATCAGGACTGGGCGCCGGTTGGGCAGAGCTGCAGGAGTTCTATTTCGGGCGCGGGCTTTTCTCCATTCGAAATTCGATCGAAGCCTGGGGATATGCCTTTGAGTATGCGCTTTCTCTGGGCGGCGGGCATGCGCAGGTCTACCTGGGGATCGAGGTCGGCGCGATCATTCTGGCAATGATCGCCTCGTTGTGGCTCTTGCGTCAGGACCCGGCCACAGCGCTCTTTAGCCTCGCAATTGTGCTGCTTTCGGTCCTGAGCGGTTCGGCTGGGAGCATGGCGCGCTACATGCTTATTGTCCCTGCAATCTATATCTTCCTCGCTCACCTGGGAAAAAACAGGACGTTTGACCGCGCCTGGACTCTATTCAGCATACTGCTGCTCGGGATGCAAGCCACTCTCTTTGCTTCAGAGATGTGGGTTGGATAGGCAGCAAACTTAATCCTTTCGAAACGAGATCATCATGCGCTACGGATACTTTGACGATGCGAACAGAGAATATGTCATCACCCGGCCGGATACACCGCTCCCCTGGATCAATTATCTGGGCTGTGAAGCCTACTTCGGCTTAATCTCAAACACCGCGGGCGGCTATTCCTTTTATAAGGATGCCCGCCTGCGCCGCCTGACGCGCTACCGCTACAACAACTCCCCTCTCGATATGGGCGGGCGCTATTTGTATCTCCGCGCTAACAAAACCGGCGGATACTGGTCGCCGACCTGGATGCCGACACGCACAAAACTGGATACGTACGAGTGCAGGCATGGGCAGGGGTATACGATCATCACCTCCAAATTTAGCGGGATTAAATCGTCGACGCGTTACTTTGTGCCGCTCGGTGAGAGCCTTGAGATCTGGCAGATAACCCTCACCAATGAAAGTGAAACTGAAGCAGATCTCAGCCTGTTCTCTGCCGTGGAGTTCTGCCTGTGGGATGCGAACGATGACTCCACCAACTTCCAGCGCAACTACTCGATCGGGCAGGTGGAAGTTGTGGATGAGGTCATCTACCACAAGACCGAGTATCGCGAGCGCCGCGATCACTTCGCCTATTTCGCCTGCTCCGAAAAGCTCGCAGGCTACGATACGGTTCGCGAGAATTTTCTGGGAGCGTACCGGGGCTGGGATGAGCCGCAGGTCGTTGAACAAGGTGAATCGTGCAACTCGGAGGCACACGGTTGGCAGCCCATCGGGTCGCACCATGTAAAGGTCCGGTTGCAGGCTGGCGAGCAGAAACAGATCCTTTTCGTCCTCGGCTATCACGAGAATCCCTGGGACGATAAATTCGACCCACCGGGCTCACAGGTCATCAATAAAAAAACCGTCAAGCCGGTGCTTGAAAAATACTTAACAGCCGCATATGCCGATCAGGCATTTGCTCAGTTGCAAGACTACTGGACCCACCTTCTTGGCAAGTTGCAAGTTCGAACGCCGAATGAGCATACGGATCGCATGGTCAACATCTGGAACGCGTACCAGTGCATGGTCACGTTCAATATGAGCCGCTCGGCTTCCTACTTCGAAAGCGGGATTGGACGCGGCATGGGCTTCCGCGACTCGAACCAGGACCTGCTCGGCTTCGTGCACATGATCCCCGAGCGCGCCCGCGAGCGCATCCTGGATATTGCGTCAACACAGTTGAAGAACGGGGGCGCCTTTCATCAATATCAGCCGCTGACCAAGCGCGGCAACAACGACGTCGGCTCAGGCTTCAACGACGATCCGCTCTGGCTTGTACTGGGCGTGGCGGCATATATCAAGGAGAGCGGCGAGTGGTCCATTCTCGATGAGCAGGTACCATACGAAAACGAGCCGGGGACGGAGAGTCCGCTGTACGAGCATCTGCAGCGCTCGATCCAGTACACACTCGACCGGCTCGGCCCCAACAAACTGCCTCTCATCGGTCGCGCCGACTGGAACGATTGCTTGAACCTCAACTGCTTCTCGGATACGCCCGGCCAATCGTTTCAAACCACGACCAATAAAGATGGCAAAGTCGCAGAAAGTGTCTTCATCGCCGGCTTATTCGTGCTTTCATGCCAGGAAATGGAAGGCATAGCCAACCACTGCGGTGACTCGGCCGAAGCCGAAAAGGTTCGCAATGCAGCCGCTCGTATGGAAGAAACAATCTGGGCGGCCGGCTGGGATGGAGACTGGTTCCGGCGCGCCTACGATGATTACGGTCACGTGCTTGGTTCCAGAGAAAACACCGAGGGCCGGATATTCATCGAGCCGCAGGGGATTTGCGTAATGGCGGGCGTGGGAGCAATCAACGGAAACGCGATCAAGGCGCTGAATTCCGTGGGCGAGCATCTCGCGACGCCGCATGGAATCGTCTTACAGCAGCCCGCCTTCAGCCAGTATTATCTGCACCTCGGCGAGATTTCCTCGTACCCGCCCGGGTACAAGGAGAATGCCGGGATTTTCTGCCATTGCAACCCGTGGATCATGATAGCCGAGACCGTCGTCGGCCGCGGGGACAAGGCATTCGATTACTACATGCGCATCAACCCCTCCGCCCGCGAGGAAATCAGCGAGCTTCATAAATGTGAGCCCTATGTCTATGCCCAGATGATCGCCGGCAAAGACGCACCCAGACACGGGGAAGCCAAGAATTCCTGGCTTACCGGCACAGCGGCCTGGAATTATGTCGCGATTACACAGCATATCCTGGGCATTCGCCCCGGCTTCGAAGGGCTGGAGGTGAAGCCTGTCATCCCCTCAGACTGGGACGGCTTCGAAGCCAGGCGCCACTTCCGGGGAGTCTGGTATGAGATCTCAGTCAAGCGGGAAGGGAACGGAAATGAGGTTTCGCTCGAGGTGGATGGCGAACCTGTCACAGGGACGCTCATCCCGTTGCCTTCGCAACATACAACATCAGTAAAGGTCAAGGCTGTTGTCCGATAATGAAAAGCAGACTGCTCTTTGTGTTTATTACGGCTGCGCTCGTCATGGCGGGTTGCGGGGGTGGACAGGTCGCAAGCCAGTCAACTCCCACCCCCTTCCCGACGCCGGTGCGCTCCACCTTTACCGTGCAGCGCGGCGATATTACGGTGGAGGCAAAGCTGAGCGGACGCGTGGTGCCGCTGGCATCCCATACCGTGTACTTCCCGATCGTGGGCCAGGTACGGGAGGTGTATGCCAATGTCAACGACATGGTCAAGGAAGGTCAGCTGCTCGGCGAGCTGGCAGAAGCTCAAGAGTTACGCGCGCAGGCTGACGAGACGAGGCGCACCATCCGCCGGGCGGAGATCGACCTGGAGATCGCTCAGCTAACTCTGGAACAGTATAGATCCCAGGGCAGGTCTGACAACGAGATCCGGATTCAGGAGCTGCAGGTGGAGATTGCCCAGATGCGCCTCGATGAAGTGCTCCAGAGCCTCGGTATCGACCCGCAATCGCCGGTGTTGGATGAGCTGGACGCCCAGGTGGCGCAAGCCCGCGCCTTTGCCCCGGCAGATGGCACGGTCATCGCGGCGGTCAATGTGGGTAGAAATGTGAATCCCACCACACCGGCCTTCGTGCTTGGCGATCCCGATCAGCTGGAAATCGTGGCGGACCTCAACCCCGGCACGGGTGAACAGGAGGTCCGCGAAATGTTCGAGGGCATGCCGGTGACAGTGAGCCCGGATGCCAACGCCGAAGTGCAGCTGACCGGTACGATTCGGCAGCTACCCTCGCCCTATGGGACGGGTGAAAGTGAGGAGAGCGCGATCCATGTCGAGCTTGACGCCGCTCCCTCTGCCGATACATATCAGTCGGGCGACAAGGTTACGGTTACGGTGCAGCTGGCGAGCAAGGAAGGTGTGCTCTGGCTGCCTCCGGATGCCATCCGCTCGGCGGGCGGGCGGACGTTTGTGATCATCAACAGCGACGCAGGTCCCCAGCGAGTCGATGTCGAGATCGGTCTGCAAACTCGTGACATGGTCGAGATCATCTCCGGACTCGAAGAAGGTCAGGTTGTGGTTGGGCCGTAAATGTCTGTCATTGCGAGCCCGGAGGGCGAAGCAATCTCCAGCTTTTGGTTGCTACTCTCTTATGCCTTATGCTCACCATAAGCATAGAGTACCTGTATGAATTTCTTCTCTCGCATTGTATCCTTCCTCCTCCAGACCTGGGCAACCGCTGGCATCGCGCTCAAGCGCCTGCTGACACAACGCTTCCTTAGCCTGGCGTCCATTGCTGGCCTGATGATCGCCTCGGGGTTTATTCTGAGCGTGCCGCTCTACGCGGATGCAACCTACTTCCGCTTGCTGCGCGAGGAGCTGCTTGCGGGGCGGGAGCTGGATCTCGTTCAAAAGCCGGTTGACTACGCCCCGCTTTCCTTTATGTTCGAACAGAGGGCCGCGGGCCGGGACAGCCCGCAATGGGAAGATGCCGTCCAGGTGGACGCATACCTGTCCGATCCAGCGCTCGAGACGATCGATCTGCCTGTCCTCCAGCTTGTCCGCCGCTTTCGCACCGACGGTTATCCTGTTTATCCGCCCAGCGATCCGAGCAATCCAGGCACGCAATACCGGTTGACTACTGCCAATTTCGCCTTCATCACGCCGATCGAGGAAACGATCATCGTCGTCAACGGGACCACGCCGCAGCCGTTTCTTTCCCTGCTGTTCGAGGGCGATGCAGTTGAAGCGATGGCAAGCGAGAGCCTGGCGAATGATTTTGGCGTGCAGGTGGGCGATTCCTATTCGCTGCGCACAGAGCGAGGCCAGATCGCGGTTATCATCGTCGGTCTCTGGCGGGCTGTGGACCCAACCGCTCCCTACTGGGATGTACGTGATGCGAGTATGCTCCTCGTGCACGAGGACACCTATAAGGGCATTATCAGTGAACGCGTGATCGACGAGCTTCGCAGCGGGGTCTGGATGATCGTCGCGGACGGGTCATCTTTGCATGCCAACCAGGTCGCCGGCCTGCAGGAGCGCATTCAGGGGATTGAATCTCAGGTAGACACCCTGCTTCCCGAAACAGCGCTGGTCATTTCGCCGTTGGAGGCGCTGAGAAGGTACCAGGACAGTGCGCCGGCTCTGACCTATCTTTTGTTTGCCTTCAGCGTGCCTATCCTCAGCCTGATCCTGGCGTTCATCGGGCTGGTTGCCGGCCTCTTCGTCAACCAGCAGCGTGGCGAGATGGCGATCCTGCGCAGCCGGGGTGCCAGCACGATGCAGGTGGTGGGCATCTCGCTGCTGCAGGGAATTCTGCTTGGCGCGGTCGCCCTGGCGGGCGGAATCGCTCTTGCGTACTGGATTACCAATGCCATTGGCAAAGCCCGCAGCTTCCTGGATTTCAGTGCAATCGCCGGATTGCGAGTCAGCCTGACGCCGCAGATCCTCGGCTTTGGTCTGCTCGGGATCGCGCTTATCCTGTTGATCCAGGTGCTGCTTCCCAGCTTGAGCGCGGCAGAGAACACAATCGTCACCTATAAGCAGGAACGGGCGCGTTCCTTCCGCACCGCCTGGTGGCAGCGCTACTGGCTGGACATGCTCCTGCTGATTCCGGCTGGCTACGGTCTCTGGCAGCTGACCCAGCAATCGCAACAGGCGTTGGAGGGAACAGAGACAATCCCTGATCCACTCCAAAATCCCCTCCTCTTATTGGTGCCCGCGCTTGGCATCTTCTCGGTCGCGCTCTTCACGCTGCGGCTCGTCCCGCGCTTCATGGAGCTGATCTCCCGGCTGCTGCGGCCGTCGAAAAGTGTGGGGATGCTCATGGCGGCGCGCTACCTGGCACGGACCCCGGCGCTCTATAGCGCGCCTCTCGTGCTGCTGGTGCTGACGCTGGGTCTTTCAGCTTTTACCGCATCCCTGGCGCGCACACTGGACGCGCAGCTTGATAAGCAGGTCCATTACCGCGTGGGTACGGATATGAACGTCTTCGAGCTAGGAACCACGTTCAATGAGGATAATCCAAATCCGGTCTACACGTTTGGTCCCGTGGAAGATCACTTGAGTATTCCCGGTGTCGAAGCTGCGACGCGGGTGGGCCGTTACAAATTTACCGCCACCGGAAAGTCCGGCGCCATCGCCGGGACCTTCCTCGCCATCGACCGTCTCACGTTTCCCTCCGTGGCATACTGGCAAAATGACTTCGCTTCCGTTTCGCTGGGCGAGCTGATGAACCAGCTGGCGGCAAACCCGAGCGGAGTGCTTGTGCCCAGTGTTCTTCTGACCGAGCAGGATCTGGAGGTCGGGGATACGCTCAGACTGGGGATTACGACAGGTGTGGCGGGGCAATCTATCCCGATGGAAGGGACCATCGTCGGGTCGTTCGATTTGTTTCCCACCTGGTATCCCGAGAGTGGGATCATGATCGTCGGCAACCTCGAGGAATTATTCCTGCGCTCAGGCGCGGAATATCCGCATGAGGTCTGGCTGGGGACTACGCGCTCCGCGGACCCGGAGTCGGTCGTCTACGCGGTCCGCGGTTTCAGTATCCTGCTGGACCAGCAGGCGGACCAGTCGAGGCTGGTTCAAAGCGGACT
>DATHTH010000007.1:0-31414 GCA_035463495.1 Anaerolineales bacterium
TTCTGCCTTTAAGGTCAGCGGGTCGTATTCGGAATGCCCGGTGACGAAAATATGCCGCCCGTTCTTGGTAGCCAGGATGTAGAGTCCGGCTTCATCGGATTCGGCAAGGATGTTCAGGTCATCGACTTCTTCCACATCCGCCCGGCGGATCTCCGTGTGGCGCGAATGCGGGGCAAGGAAGATATCGTCGAAGCCCCGCAGCAGGCTCTCGGTCGGCGAGAGCACGCGGTGCTCGTAGACGCCGAACACCTTGTGGGGCAGATTGTATTTAGGAATTCCATAGCGGTGGTACAGTCCTGCCTGCGCGCCCCAGCAAATAGACAACGTCGACTCGACATTCGTCTCCGCCCAATCCATAATCTGCGTCAGCTCGTCCCAGTACTCGACCTCTTCGAACGGCATCTGCTCCACAGGTGCGCCGGTGATGATGAGCCCATCGAATTTTTCCTTACGAACGTCAGCTAATGTTAGATAGTGGTTGAGAAGGTGGGCTGCATCGGTGTTCTTCGATTCATGCGTGGCAGTGTGCAGGAGGGTCACTTCCACCTGCAGCGCAGAGTTGGAAAGTAGGCGCAGCAGCTGCGTTTCTGTTGCGATCTTCGTGGGCATCAGGTTCAGGATCGCCACACGCAGGGCGCGGATGTCCTGGTGTACGGCGCGCTCCTCATCCATGACAAAGATATTCTCGCGTTCGAGGGTCGCGCGGGCGGGCAGGGTGTTGGGAATTTTTACGGGCATGGGATTACCTCTACACTTGGTGGTCTCGATACGCGCCGCGACGAGCATACGGGGCTACTCGACCACCGGCGTGCTTATGTGTTCAACGCCTGATCCAGGTCCCAGAGGATATCTTCAATGTCCTCCAAGCCAATGGACAGACGGATGAAGTCGGGGCTGACGCCGGCGGCTCGCTGCTCTTCATCGGAAAGCTGCGAATGCGTGGTGCTGGCGGGATGGATGGCGAGCGATTTGGCATCTCCCAGGTTGGCGACGTGGCTGAAGAGCTTCAAGTTATCGATAAAGCGCGCACCTGCCTCGCGGCCACCCTTAGCGGCGAAGCCGAGAACGGCGCCGGGTCCCTTCGGCAAATATCTCTTTGCACGCTCGTGATCGGGATGATCCTCCAGACCTGCATAGACGACCCAGCTGACTTTCGGATGGTCCTCGAGGAATTCGGCAACCGCCTGCGTGTTCTTCACGTGACGTTCCATCCGCAGGGAGAGCGTCTCGAGCCCTTGAATGAACAGCCAGGAATTGAACGGGGATTGGCAGGGTCCCAGATCCCGCAGGATACTGGCGCGCGCTTTTGAGATAAATGCCAGTGCGCCAAAATCCTGTGCATAGACCACGTTGTGATAGGCAGGGTCCGGCGTATTAAAGTTCTTGTGTCGCCCGCTATTTGACCAGTTGAATTTTCCGCTGTCCACGATCACGCCGCCCATCGACGTGCCGTGCCCCCCGATGAACTTGGTCGTGGAATGCGTGACAATATGGGCGCCCCATTCAAAAGGACGGCATAGATACGGCGTGGCAAATGTATTATCGATCAGCAGCGGGATGTTATGCTCTGTCGCGATCTCCGCGGCCTCCTCTACAGGAAAGATACTCACGCGTGGGTTGCTGATGATCTCGCCATAGATGAGCCTGGTGTTGGGCTGGATCGCCTGCCGAAAATTCTCAGGGTCCGACGGATCCACCAGCGTCACGTCAATTCCCAGGCGTGGAAATGTATATTTGAACTGGCTGATGGTCCCGCCAAACAGGGTCGAAGCCGAGACGATGTGATCCCCCGCCTCACAGATGGTAAAAATGGCGGTCATTTGAGCCGCCTGGCCCGAGCTCACCTCCAGCGCTGCGACGCCTCCTTCGAGGTCTGCAATCCGGGCTTCGAAGACGTTCGAGGTGGGATTGGAGATGCGGGAGTAAATGTGACCGCTTTCCTGCAGGGCGAACAGCCGTGAGGCTCGGTCGGTGGTCTGCAGGTCATAGGCGCTGGTCTGGTAGATCGGCACGGCGCGGCTCCCCGTCACGGGGTCGGGATCATAGCCCGCATGGAGCTGGCGGGTGCTGAAACCGAACTGGCGTTCTCTTGTGAGCATAGGACTCTCCTTGAATTTGATTTACCCGCCCATCAGAAGAGCTTCCGTCATCCCGACCCTCTCCCATAGGGAGACGGGAAATAAAAAACCTCTTCTGAAAGTACAAGAAGAGGCATACATGCAGGATACCATCCTCTCATCTTCCAGATACATGGATATTGCTATCCTTCTGTCGGAGTTGGCACCTTGACCTTAGGGTCAGGTTGCCGAGGCGTCACAGGGCCGGTCCCTCAGCCTCTCTGGATAAGAGCGAGTATTTAGTTATTAGCGGAAGTTTATATCATAATGATTTTATTTGTGTCAAGCTGGCAATGGGTGGTATCGACGCTAAGCGCTCGACCATCGTGATCTTAGAGTAATCCTTCATTCACCAACAGTTCTGCATTATAGATCGAGCCGCCGGCGGCGCCGCGGATCGTGTTGTGTGAAAGGACAACAAATTTCAGATGCAGGATGGGATCACGTCGGACGCGCCCGACGACCGTTGTCATGCCTTTGCCTGTGAGACGATCCAGCCGCGGCTGCGGGCGATCCGCTTCGCTCCGGACGTCGATGACGGGGCGTGGCGCGGACGGCAGATCCCGTGCCGCGGCAGGAGCTTGATAATCGCGCAGGACCGCTTCGGCCGCCTCGGGGTCCACGGGGCTCGCAAGTTCCACGCTGGCGCAGACCATGTGTCCGTCGACGACCGCCACTCGATTTGTGTGGGCGCTGAACTGGATATCCGCCAGCTCGATCTTGCCACCGTTTAATTTGCCAAGCATCTTGCGCGGCTCCCATTCCACCTTATCTTCTTCCCCTCCGTTGGCGACGTTGGGGATCACATTGTCCATGATGTCGAGCGAGGGGACACCCGGATAGCCCGCGCCGGACAGCGCCTGCAACGAGACCGCAAAGACCTTTTGCACGCCAAACGCATCGTCCAACGCTCTGAGCGCGATCGTCAATCCCGTGCTCGTGCAGTTCGGGTTGGTCAAGATGGCGCCGGTCCAGCCGCGGTTTTGGCGCTGCTGCTCGATCAGGTGAATGTGATCGGCGTTGATCTCCGGTAGAAGCAGCGGCACATCCTCTCCGCGGCGGTACGAGGAGGCGTTCGAGCAAACGGCAACACCAGCCCGGGCGAACTCCGGCTCCAGGTCTCTCGCGACGTCGCTGTGCAGGGCGGAAAAGACAATTCTTGCATCGATGCAGTCCGTAGTTGCCGGGACCACGACCATATCGCGTGCATAGTTAGGCATGGGCGTATCGAGCACCCAGCGTGCAGCCTGAGAGTACTTCTGCCCAGCCGAGCGATCGGAGGCTGCCAGCGCCATGACCTTGAACCAGGGATGGTTCTCCAGCAACGAGATGAAGCGTTGGCCGACTGAGCCGGTCGCGCCGAGGATGGCAACGGGGATCGGGGATGACATGGTGTTTTCTCCTTTGATTCATATCACGGTGGTCGAGTAGCTAGCGTTGGCTGCGAGCGTACACTTGCAGCGGGCGTAAGTGCCGGTGTCGAGACCACCAGTTCCATATATGCCATTGATTTCTTTCGGTGTACTCTTACTGGTTTCGACGCGAAGCGCTCAACCAGCAGTGTGTTTATTGAACAATCAGCTCATGCAACGCCCTGACCGCACATTCTGTATCGGCGGTATCTACCACAAGGCTGATAGACACCTCCGAAGAACCCTGAGCGATAGCAAGGACATTGACATCCTTGTCTCCAAGCTGGCTGAAGATCCTGCCAGCTACACCGGGTGTATGCCGCATGCCGATCCCGACCACGGTGATGATCGAGACATCGTCCGTTGCCCAGATGCGGTCGATGTCACGCTCAGTAATTTCGAGAGCAAAATTTGTCTGCAATGCATCCAGGACCTGATCTGCCGATTCCGTGGGAATGGCAAAGCAGATGGACTGCTCGGACGATGCCTGTGTGATGAGAGGAACGCTCGTACCGGTGGACGCCACGGCACCGAACGCCCGCGCGGCTACACCTGGCACACCCAGCATCCCCCGCCCTTCGATGGTCACCAGCTTTTGCCTGCGGATGGCGGTCACAGCTTTGATGACCTGTTCGCCTTTGTATGCCCTTCCGTTTGCGCCCCCGTTTGCGAGCAGGCGTGTCCCAGGATGGTATGGGTTGAACGTGTTGCAGATGCGCAGACCGATCCCAGCCTCCACCAGCGGGCGGATCGTCTTGGGATGCAAGACCTTAGCCCCATAATACGCCAGTTCTGCAATCTCACTATAACTGATTTCAGGCAGCGTCTTGGCTGAGGATACCAGGCGCGGGTCGGCGGTCATGACGCCATCGACATCCGTCCAGATCCAGACCTCGTCCGCGGCCAGCACAGAGCCGATGATCCCTGCTGAGTAGTCGCTGCCTCCGCGCCCCAGGGTGGTGATCAAGCCCTCAGGCGTCGCGCCGATAAAGCCGGTGGTGATGATGACTGTGCCTTCATCGAGTATCGGGTTGAGGCGCTGTCTCGTTTTTTCCGTTGTTGCCGCAAAATCGGGGTTGGCATTCTGGAAGTGAGCGTTGGTCACGATGAACTCACTCGCTTCAATAACCTTTATTGGAATCCCAGCGCTCTCCGCGACTGCACCCAGCAGACGGACGCTCATTCTCTCACCCAACGATGCGACCGCATCCAGCGCCCGCGGGCTCGCTTCTCCCAGGACGGCAATCGCCCTGCACAAATCCACCAGCGAATTGATGAGTTTTTCAATCTGCGGTTTCGTTTCAGCGCGCAACTGTTCATTCTGGATCAACGCATCGGCAGCAAAGAAATGTTTTTCTCGCAACGTCAACTCAGCTCCAGGCAGTGATGCGATATTCCCCTGTGCAGCCAGGGTGGCACACTCCAATAAGAGATCTGTCACGCCAGACATCGCAGACGTGATGACCACCACGCGTGGATATTGAGCCCGGGCATCTTTGATGATCTGCGCCGCACGAATCAGCGCATCGGCCGAGCCGACGGATGTGCCACCAAATTTCATGACGAGGGTTTGATGTGAGTCTGACATAAGCTTCTCCTAAAGTCTCACCACAAAGTGTCACCAAGGTTTAAGACAACACACTTTGTGTCCTTTGTGGTTAAGCTACAACAAACAAAAACGCCCCACGTTTCCGTGAGGCGGTCTGTGTTTTGAGAGTACCCTTTGATCCGGCTACTTCAATCCGAGCACCAATGCCTCACGGGGGACCGGGAGGTAGTGGTAGTCATGGTCATGCCAGAATAAGCCGAGATCATATTGGGCAGAATTCTATGCCAGTGAGTGTATTCAGTCAAGGGAAAACGGAAAATCTCCGAAAAAATATTGATAGAAGCTAGCCGAATCGGAAAATTGGCTCTTGACTTATTTCCGAATCTGCCTATAATCGTGCGAATACCTTAAGACAACATGAGTCAACTCTTCAGCCTCTCCCTTATCCTCATCGTTATTGTGGTCCTTATTATTAAGGACCTGGTTTCGGTTAGGATGGCACCGGTGAGAGGAAAGAAATAACACACCTGGAGTAAGTGCAAAGAGCCGCCCTAACCACGGGCGGTTTTTTGTTATCAACACTGCATAGGAGCCGTATGCGATCAGACACTATCAAAAAGGGATATGAGAAAGCGCCGCACCGGGCGTTGCTGCGTGCCACGGGGTTAAGGGATGAGGATTTCAGTAAGCCGTTTGTTGCCATTGTAAACTCGTATGTGGATGTGGTCCCGGGGCATGTGCACTTGCAGGAGTTCGGCAAGCTGGTCAAGGATGCAGTGCGGGCTGCCGGGGGGGTGCCATTCGAGTTCAACACGATCGGCGTGGATGATGGCATTGCGATGGGACACATGGGGATGAAATATTCGCTTCCCTCGCGGGAGCTGATCGCCGACTGCGTCGAGACCATGATCGAGGCTCACCGGTTCGATGCGATGGTCTGTATCCCGAACTGTGACAAAATCGTGCCCGGTATGTTGCTGGCGGCGATGCGAGTGAATATCCCCACCATCTTTGTCTCTGGCGGGGCGATGAAAGCCGGGATGACGCCCGAGGGGGAAACGATTGACTTGATTTCCGTGTTCGAAGGCGTGGGGGCGTACTCAGCAGGAAGAATTGACGAAAAACGGTTGACAACTTTGGAGAAATTTGCCTGCCCATCCTGTGGGTCGTGCTCCGGCATGTTCACCGCCAATTCCATGAACTGCCTCATGGAAGCGCTCGGTCTGGCATTGCCGTACAACGGCTCCGCGCTGGCGAAGACTCCCGAACGCGAGGCGTTGGCAAAAAAGGCTGCCTCGCAGATTCTGACCTTGCTCGAGCGCGACCTCAAACCGCGCGATATCGTCACGCCCGAAGCGATCGACGACGCGTTCGCCCTCGACATGGCGATGGGAGGCTCGACGAACACGGTGTTGCACACCCTGGCGCTGGCGAACGAAGCCGGCGTGGATTATCCGCTGGAACGGATCAACTCGGTTGCAGATAAAGTTCCGCATATCTGCAAAGTTAGCCCGGCCGGCAAGTGGCACATGGAGGATGTCCATCGCGCTGGGGGAATCCCCGCAATCTTGAATGAGATCCAGTGGGGCACAGGGATGCTGCACTTCGACCGCCTGACTGTGAGCGGCATGACCCTGGGGGAATCGATTCAAGGCATCGATATCAAAGACGAAGACGTGATCCGGCGTTACGACAACGCCCACTCGAAGCGGGGCGGCTTGTCTATTCTGTTTGGCAATCTCGCGCCCAAGGGCGCTGTAGTCAAAGTTGGTGGCGTCAGTGAAGCGATGATGACGTTTGAAGGACCGGTCGTCATCTTTGAATCGCAGGAAGAAGCGATGGCTGGCATCCTCGGTGGAAAGGTCAAAGCGGGCGATTGTGTGGTCGTGCGTTACGAAGGCCCTAAAGGCGGACCCGGGATGCAAGAGATGCTCTCGCCTACATCTGCCATCATGGGCATGGGACTTGGCGATAAAGTGGCCCTGATCACGGACGGTCGCTTCAGCGGCGGGACGCGCGGTGCCTGTATCGGTCATGTCTCACCGGAAGCGGCCGCTGGCGGACCGATTGCGGCGCTCCAACCAGGGGATGTGATTGAGATCGACCTTGCGGAACGCAGGCTGGATGTCCGTTTGAGTGAAGAAGAGATCCAGCGCCGCCTGGCTGCGCTGCCTCCATTCCAATCTAAAACGACTTCCAGGTGGCTGAAGCGGTATTCGTATTTTGTCACCAGCGCTGATACGGGCGCGGTGTTGATGAGCTAATGTCATTGCGAGGGCGGTTGGGCGTACTGTGCCCGCCCGAAGCAATCTCACGAATTGGATAAGAGATTGCTCCCCTGCACTGCGTGCATGCGCAAGTGTCGGCAGGAAAAACGCCCTCCTCGCAATGATAGAGAAATGAGGAGCAACCAATGAAGAAAAAAGGTGCAGAAATTGTCTGGGAGTGTATAGTCCGTGAAGGGGTCGACGTCGTGTTCGGCTACCCTGGCGGCGCGAACATGCCGATCTATGATGCCATGCTGAATTACCCCATTCATCACGTGCTGGTGCGTCATGAGCAGGGCGCCGCGCACATGGCAGACGGGTATGCGCGGGCGTCTGGGAAAGTCGGTGTGGCGATGGCGACCTCCGGTCCGGGTGCCACCAATTTAGTCACCGGCATCTGCACGGCGATGATGGACTCGGTGCCAGTCGTTTTTATCACCGGGCAGGTTGCGGCGCACTTGATCGGCGGCGACGCCTTCCAGGAGACCGACGTGACCGGGATCACCCTGCCGATCACAAAACATAATTATCTTGTGACCCGCGCCGATGAGATCGCCGAGACCATACGCGAAGCCTTTTATATTGCCCGTAGTGGCCGCCCTGGTCCCGTATTGATCGACATTTGCAAAAACGCGCAGGTGGAATCTTGTGAGTTTAATTATCCTGAAGAAGTGAAATTGCGCGGCTACCGGCCCGTGACGCGCTCGCCGCGTGATCTGTTGGATCGGGCAGTTCGTCTGATGGAGAAGGCACGTCGGCCCATCATCCTGTGCGGACACGGCGTGATCATGTCTAAAGCAGAGGAAGAGCTGATGCAGTTTGCTGTCAAGACTCAAACACCAGTCACCAGCACCCTGCTTGGCTTGGGAGCCTTTCCTGCCTCTCATCCATTAAGTCTGGGCATGATGGGTATGCATGGCGAAGCGTATGCAAATCTGGCGATCCAGAGTTCAGATCTGATCCTTGCCTTTGGGATGCGCTTTGATGACCGTGTCACGGGAACGTTGAAGACCTATGCGCCGCTGGCGAAAAAGATTCACATTGAGATCGACCCTTCCGAGGTGCATAAGAATGTTTATGCAGATGTGCCTCTGGTGGGTGATGTCAAGACCGTGATCGGGGATTTGATTCCCCTGGTGGATGAGTATGACCACGATGAGTGGCTGGAAGATATCAACCTGTGGAAAAAGGAATCAAATGCGCGCAGCATCATGAACTGGGAAGAGGACGGCAAGCTCTATGTCGCGCATCTCATCACGGATATCTGGGAAGCGACCGGCGGCGGCGCAATCGTCACGACCGATGTGGGGCAGCACCAGATGTGGGCAGCCCAGTATTATTCCTTGGAAAAACCGAACCGCTGGATCACGTCCGGCGGCGCAGGGACAATGGGCTTTGGGCTCCCCTCTGCCATCGGCGCCTGGTTCGCGGCGAAGGATCAGGAGATCTGGACCATCGTAGGTGATGGCGGATTCCAGATGACCGCTGCCGAGCTGACGACGGCTGTACAGGAAGGTGCGAACGTAAAAGTCGCCATCATGAACAACCAGTTCCTGGGCATGGTGCGGCAGTGGCAGGAATTCTTCTTCGAGAAGCGTTACTCTGCCGTCAACATGCTTACACCCGATTTTGTGAAGCTCGCCGAAGCCCATCGAGTCCCCGCCCGGCTGGTGACCCATCGCGACGAAGTCCAGGAAGCCATCGAATGGGCGCGCAATACGGAAGGACCTGTTGTGCTTGAATTCCGTGTCGAGCAGGAAGAGGCGGTATTTCCCATGGTTCCCCAGGGCGCTGCACTCCATGAAATGATACGCAGACCCGTGAAAGCCAAAGCATAAGGAGAGAGAATGAACTACACCTTCGTCGCATTAGCAGAGAATAAACCAGGTGTCCTGAACCGGGTGGCGTCACTGTTCCGTCGCCGCAACTTTAACATTGAGTCGATCACGGCCGGGCGAACCGAGGACCCAAACACCTCGCGCATTACCATCGTGGTGGACTGCCCAAACGGTGAGATCGATGCACACCGCATCGAGGCGAATTTATACAAGCTGGTCAATGTGATCGATGTGCAGGATGTCACGCATCAGCCGTCCGTGACCCGTGACCTGGCGCTCATCAAGGTGCTCGCCGGTCCGGAGCGCCGCGCCGAGGTGAATGGTCTGGCGGAGATCTTCCGTGCCCGGATCGTGGATGTGGCATCCGATTCCCTGATCGTGGAGATCACCGGCACCGAGGACAAAGTTGAAAGCATGATCGAGCTCCTTCGTCCGATCGGGATTATCGAGGTGGTGCGGACCGGTCAGATCGCGATGACGCGCGGCGTCAACGACGGTGTGCGCCGTGTGGCAGGCACGAATGGCAACCGCTATGAGGACGTGATGGAGCTGGCGGAGATGATGCCGTAGAAGGACCGTTGGTTGAGTAGCCCTGTGCTCGTCGGGGTTACTCGACCACCGAGACAGTGACTAAAGAGGAGAAATCTTATGGCAAAAATCAATTTTGGCGGCGTAGAAGAGGAAGTTGTTACCCGCGAGGAATTCCCGCTTGAAAAAGCGCGCGAGGTGTTAAAAAATGAAGTCGTCGCGGTGTTGGGCTATGGCGTGCAGGGACCTGCGCAGGCGCTGAACATGCGCGATAACGGGGTCAGGGTAATCGTCGGACAGCGCGAAGGGACCAGGAACTGGCAAAAAGCTCTCGACGATGGCTGGGTTCCGGGCGAGACGCTTTTTTCGGTGGAGGAGGCTGCAGAGCGGGGGACAGTCATCCAATTCCTGTTGTCCGATGCCGGACAGCGCTCGCAGTGGCCGAGGATCGTTGAATGTCTCGATGAGGGGGACATGCTGTATTTCTCGCACGGGTTCTCGGTGACCTTTAAGGATGATACCGGCGTTATCCCACCGCCGCATGTAGACGTGGCGCTCGTCGCGCCGAAAGGATCGGGTCGCAGTGTGCGCACAAACTTCTTGGACGGTTCAGGCATTAACGCAAGTTTTGCAATCCAGCAGGATGCAACGGGACGCGCCTATGAGCGCACGGTTGCCCTGGGGATTGCCATCGGCGCAGGTTACTTGTTCCCGACAACATTCGAAAATGAAGTGTATTCCGATCTCACGGGCGAGCGCGGCGTGCTGATGGGGGCCCTGGCAGGCGTTATGGAAGCGCAGTACAACGTCCTTCGCAAGCATGGACATTCTCCCTCCGAAGCGTTCAATGAAACCGTGGAAGAGCTCACGCAATCGTTGATCCGCCTGGTGGGGCAGAACGGCATGGACTGGATGTACGCCAACTGTTCCACAACTGCCCAGCGCGGCGCACTGGATTGGAAGGAAAGGTTCCGTAATGCGGTTGCGCCGGTGTTCGATGACCTCTATCAGAGCGTGACCAACGGCGTCGAGACCCGCATTGTCCTCGAACGGAACAGCGACCCGAACTACCGCGAAAAACTGGATGAAGAGCTTCGAGCCATGCGCGAATCGGAGATGTGGCAAGCAGGCGCCGCGGTCAGGTCGCTTCGCCCGGAGAACTGGAAAAGCGAGAGCGCAGAGGTGAGGTAACCAGAGACCAGTCTCTGATCTCTATCCTCAACTCTCTTCTTGGAAAGGAAGACATTCATGACAACCAATCATTACGTCAAAATTTTCGACACGACATTGAGAGACGGCGAACAATCCCCCGGCGCAACAATGACCTCGGCGGAAAAGCTGGAATTGGCGCGGTCCCTGGCACGTATGGGTGTGGACATTATTGAGGCAGGCTTCCCGGCTGCCTCGCCGGACGACCTGGAAGCCGTGCGCCGGATCGCCCTCGAAGTGGGCAGGCCCTCTGATGCGGAGCCGGACGCAAAAGTTCCTGTGATCGCCGGGCTGGCACGTGCGAACAGATCGGATATCGATAAGGCTTGGGAAGCTGTCCAGGATGCCCAGAAACCGCGCATCCATACCTTCCTTGCCACCTCGCCCATCCACATGAAGCATAAGCTCAAGATGGATCCCGAGGAAGTCGTACAGCGCGTCTCCGAAATGGTCACATACGCCCGGTCGCTGTGTGAGGATGTCGAATTCTCACCCGAGGATGCGGGTCGCTCCGATCCGGAGTTCCTGTATGTCGTGCTGGCGGAAGCGATCAAGGCTGGCGCCACAACGTTGAATATCCCCGATACGGTTGGATACACAACTCCAGAAGAATATTATGCCCTGATCGACGGCATCATCAAGAACACGCCCGGTATGCATGATGGAATCACCATATCCGTGCATTGCCACGACGATCTGGGTATGGCAACTGCTAACACCCTGGCAGGCATTCGCGCCGGGGCGCGGCAAGCAGAGGTTACCATCAATGGCATTGGCGAGCGCGCCGGGAACACCTCGCTGGAAGAGGTGGTCATGGCTTTGAAGACCCGCCGGCCCGTCTTCAATCTGGAAACGGGAATCGAGACCCAGCAGCTCGCGCGGGTCAGCAAGCTGGTCAGCAACTACACGGGCATTGCCGTCCAACCGAATAAGGCGATCGTGGGCGCCAATGCCTTCGCGCATGAGGCGGGCATTCACCAGGATGGCATGCTGAAGCACCAGACCACATACGAGATCATGCGCCCGGAGGATGTCGGCGTCAACCAGACCAAGCTGGTGCTGGGCAAACATTCGGGTCGCCATGCTCTGCGCAACCGATTGGCAGAGATGGGACATTCGCTGGACGAGTACGAGCTGGATAAAGCCTTTGCGCGATTCAAGGAGCTGGCGGACCGCAAGAAGGTGATTACGGATGCCGATCTCGAGGCGGTCATCGCCGATGAGTTCTACCGTCCGCGCGATGTCTTCTACCTCGAGGGTATGCAGGTCACCTGCGGCACGTTTGGAATGCCGACCGCCACGGTTCGCCTGAAGGGACCGGATGGGAAGGTCCACACACAGGCTGCAATGGGCTCAGGCCCTGTGGATGCCACCTATAAGGCAATCGATGCGATCGTCAAAACGCCTAACAAGCTGCTCGAGTTCAACGTCCATGCCATTACCGAAGGTATCGACGCGCTTGGCGAGGTCACGGTGCGCGTTCAGGGTGAGAATGGCCTCCACACCATGGATGCACAGAGCGAGGTGCTCTACCAGCGGGTCTTCGGCGGTCACGGCGCAGATACCGACATCATCGTCGCCAGCGCGAAGGCGTATCTAAATGCCTTGAACAAGCTGATCATCGCCCAGACCGAAGGGGCAGAGCCCGTCCACGCCAACCATAATCACGGCGTGATGCTGGGATGAATTGAATCTGTCATTGCGAGGAGCGTTCTCTGCGACGAAGCAATCTCCTGATCCAATGAGATTGCTTCGGGTGGAAGAGCACCACCCTCGCCATGACATGAGACTGACTATGCCAAAAACTCTCTTCCAAAAGATCTGGGACTCGCACGTGGTCGCCGAGCAACCCGACTCTCCAGCTGTTCTCTACATTGACCTGCATCTCGTTCACGAGGTCACGTCTCCGCAAGCCTTCACCGGCTTACGCCAGCGCGGGCTAAAGGTCCGCCGCCCCGACAAGACTCTCGCGACGATGGATCATTCGATTCCAACCACACCCCTGGATGTGCCCATCGCGGATGCGCTAGCCGCAGCGCAGATCAAGCAGATGGAGGTCAACGCGGCTGAATTTGGCATCACCCTGCACGGCATGGATAGCCCGCACCGCGGCATCGTGCATGTCATCGGGCCCGAGCTGGGCCGCACCCAGCCCGGCATGACCATCGTCTGCGGTGACAGCCACACTGCCACGCATGGAGCGTTCGGCGCGCTTGCCTTTGGTATCGGCACATCGGAGGTGGAGCACGTGCTCGCCACACAATGCCTGCTTCAAAAAAAGCCCAAGACGTATGAGGTCAGGGTGACCGGGACCCTCGCAAAAGGCGTTTCTGCCAAGGACATCATCCTGGCACTCATCGCAAAGATCGGCGTCGGCGGAGGCACAGGACATGTCTTCGAATATACGGGCGAAGCCATCCGCAGGCTGTCGATGGAACAACGCATGACCATCTGCAACATGTCCATCGAAGGCGGAGCGCGCGCAGGTATGATCGCTCCCGACGACACAACCTTTGAATACCTGCACGGACGCGAGTTCGCACCGAGAGGTGAGGAATGGGACAAGGCTGTTTCCATCTGGCGATCTCTCCCCAGCGATGACGAGGCGACGTACGATAAATCCGTAACGCTCGATGCGTCTGAGTTGGAGCCGATGATCACCTATGGCACGAATCCCGGCATGGGCATGAAGATCACCGATCGCATTCCGACTCTCGATATGTGCAGAGATGGTTCGCAGCGACTGGCGTTCGAAAAAGCCCTGAATTATATGGGGCTCCAGCCGGGGCAATCGCTCCTGGGACAGAGAGTGGATGTGGTCTTCATCGGCTCCTGCACCAATTCGCGGATCTCGGATCTCCGCCTGGCGGCTTCCCTGCTCAAGGGGCGTAAGGTGGCGACTAGCACGCGCGTGCTGGTCGTCCCCGGCTCGCAGGACGTGAAGAAGCAAGCCGAGCAGGAAGGTCTGGACCAAATTTTTAAGGAAGCAGGTGCAGAGTGGCGCGAGGCTGGCTGTTCCATGTGCATTGCCATGAATGGCGATCAGCTGCAGCCAGGGCAGTACGCCGTTTCAACGAGCAATCGGAACTTCGAAGGCCGGCAGGGCAAAGGAGGACGAACCTTTCTCGCTTCGCCACTAACGGCTGCCGCGACCGCCGTCACCGGTCAGGTCACCGATGTGCGCACTTTTCTGTCTTGAACGAACAGGAATCAAGCCATGATTACCGATGAAGTCTGGAAGTTGCCCGCCATTGTCAACCGCTTTCTGTCCTTCCGCGCTGCGATTCCGCTGGCACAGGAACAGATCGGGGTAATGATGTCTATCCTCAAATCACGCGCCGAGCCTGTGGAAAACTTCCTCGACCTTGGTTGCGGGGATGGCATCCTGGGCGCGGCGGTGCTGGGCGCTTATCCCTCCAGCCGCGGCGTGATGGTGGATTTTTCCCAGCCGATGCTGGATCAGGCACGTACACAGCTTGCGGATTTTGCCGGCCAGCTCGCGTTCCTCAATCTCGATTACGGCGAGCCGACTTGGGTCCAAGGCATTAAAGGTCGAGGTCCCTTTGATGCCATCATATCGGGCTATTCGATCCATCACCAGCCGGATGAGCGTAAGGCGGCGCTGTATAAGGAAATCTTTGGCCTGCTCCGGCCCGGCGGCTGGTTCATCAATATCGAGCATATCGCGCCGCGCTCGACGCTGGCGACCGAGTTGTTCAATGATCATATCGTCGACGCCTATTATGCACTTGAGAAGCAAAACGGCGGCATGCGGACCCGCGAGGAAATGGCAGAGGTCTTTTTGAAGCGGCCGGACAAGGATGCCAACATCCTCGCGCCGGTCGAGCTCCAGTGCAAGTGGCTGCGCGGCATCGGGTTCGAGCAGGTGGATTGCTACTTCCGGATCTATGAGCTTGCCGTCTTTGCTGGAAGGAAACCAGAATAAGAAGATACACAGGTAGACCGGTATACAGTCTGCATGTGTACTAGAGGAACTATGGCTCAATTTACAACACTCACCTCGCGTGTCATTCCCCTCCCGATCAACGATGTGGATACCGACCAGATTATCCCGGCGCAGTTCTTGAAGATCACAGACAAAGAAGGTCTTGCGGACCTGCTGTTTTACCACTGGCGCTATAACGACGATGGGTCCCCCAGAATGGAATTTGTGATCAACAGACCGGAATATCGCGGCGCACGGATCCTGCTGGCAGGGGATAACTTTGGCTGCGGGTCCAGCCGTGAGCACGCTCCCTGGGCATTGACTGCTTACGGCTTTCGCGCGGTGATCTGCACCTCGTTCGCCGATATTTTCCGCAATAATTCGCTCAAGAACGGACTGCTGCCGGTTGTCGTTGATGATCAAACCCAACAAATGTTATTTGACCTCGTGGAGGAAATACCAGACGTGGAACTCACCATTGACCTCGCGTCCCAAACGCTTTCCTTTCCAACGGGCTCGGTCACGTTCCCAGTTGACCCTTTCAACAAAGCCTGTTTGCTCAACGGGGTGGATGAACTTGGTTACATCATGAGCTTTGAAAAACAGATCGAGGCCTTCGAGCAGCGACCATAGACGATGGATAGTATGATCGATTGTCTATGACCCATCGTCAGATAAGAGTACCTATGCACCAAGTCCAAATCTACGATACAACCCTTCGCGACGGCACCCAGTCTGAAGGGTTCACGCTTTCGAGCAACGACAAGATTCGCATCGCCCAGAAGCTGGACGATCTGGGCGTCGCGTTCATCGAAGGGGGGTGGCCCGGCTCGAACCCAAAGGATGTGGAATTCTTTGAGCGGGCACGCGATTTGCCCTGGAAGAATTCGCTAATCGCAGCATTCGGCTCCACCTGCCGGGTCAAGGGCGGACCCGCAGATGACGCGAACATCAGGGCGCTGATCGATTCGCACACTCCCGTGTGCACCATCTTTGGAAAGACGTGGACGCTGCATGTGCGGGATGTGCTGCTTACAACGCTGGAAGATAACCTGCGGATCATCGAGCAATCGGTCGCGTACCTGCGCGCCAATGGCAAGCGCGTGATCTATGACGCCGAGCATTTCTTCGACGGATATAGAGCCGATCCCTCCTACGCGCGCGAGACGCTGCGGGCAGCCATTCGAGGCGGCGCAGAGATTGTCGTACTGTGCGATACCAATGGAGGGACACTGCCCTGGGAGCTGGAGCGCATCATCCGCGAGCTAAAGCCTGCCCTCGGGCATCCGTTCGGGATCCATACTCACAACGACTCCGAATGCGCGGTTGTCAACTCTCTGACCGCGGTGCGGGAAGGCGCCGTCCAGGTGCAGGGAACGATCAATGGAGTGGGCGAACGCTGCGGCAATGCAAACCTGATTTCCATCATCGCAGACCTCGAGCTTAAGATGGGATATCAATGCCTGCCTGCAGGAAAGCTCAACTGCCTGCATGATCTTTCCCATTTTGTGGCGGAAGTGGCAAATATCACTCCCGATGAGCATTTGCCGTTTGTCGGGAAATCGGCGTTTGCTCATAAAGGCGGAGTTCATGTGGCTGCCATGCGGCGGAGCGCCAAATCGTACCAGCACGTGGAGCCCGAACTGGTCGGCAATCAGATGCGTGTGGTCGTTTCCGATCTTTCCGGGCGTGGCAACTTATTGAGCAAAGCCGAGGAGCACGGAGTAGAAGTAGAACGCGAGGAGGTGCTTCCGGTCCTGAATGATATTAAGGAGCTCGAGGCGCGCGGCTTTTCCTTCGAGGCGGCGGAGGCTTCGGTCGCCATGATGCTCAAACGGCAGGAGTACGGATACCAGCCGCCCTTCGAGCTTGTGGATTTCTTCGTCAACGTGGAGCACCGCCAGGGACGCGGTATCTTTGCCGAGGCGATGGTCAAGGTGCGGGTGCAGGGAGAGCTGCTTCACACCGCGGCGGAAGGAAACGGTCCCGTCAATGCTCTGGATAACGCCTTGCGGAAGGCGCTTCTGGGCTATTATCCTCAGATCGCAAATTTCCATTTGTCCGACTACAAGGTCCGTATTCTCGATTCCGAGCGCGGTACCGAAGCCATTACCCGGGTCCTGATCGACACCCGCAACAGCACCCGCCGTTGGAGCACCGTGGGTGCGAGCACGAACATCATCGAGGCGAGCTGGCGGGCGCTGGCGGATTCGGTAGAATATGGCTTGATGGTCGCGCATTGAATTGACAATGCCTATTGGAGTTTCAGCTTGAAATTCAAAATCACCCTCCTCCCCGGCGACGGCATTGGACCGGAAGTAGTCTATGAAGCGGTGCGTGTGCTGGATGTCGTCGCACAGAAATACAATCATTCGTTCGCTTACGAAGAGCGTTTGATGGGCGGCTGCTCAATTGATAAGTATGGCACTTCGCTCACCGACGAGACCCTTGCCGATTGCCAGGCTGCGGATGCGGTTCTGCTGGGCGCGGTGGGCGGACCGAAATGGGATGATCCCTCGGCCAGGGATCGCCCGGAGCGCGGGTTGCTAAGGCTGCGCAAAGGACTGGGTGTATTTGCGAATCTGCGCCCTGTGAAAGTGCATCCAGCGCTGGTGGACGCTTCACCCCTCAAGCCGGAGAAGCTCTACGGCGTGGACATCCTTGTTTTGCGGGAGTTGACAGGCGGGCTATATTTCGGTCAGCCCAAGATGCGAGAGATGCGCGACGGCTGTGAGCGTGCGGTGGATACGCTGGAGTATTATGATTACGAGATCCTGCGCGTGGTCCGGCTTGCATTCGAGCTGGCGAGAGGCAGGAAGAAAAAGGTCATGTCCGTGGATAAGGCGAATGTCCTGGAGTCCTCGCGGCTGTGGAGGCAGATTGCCGCGCAGATTGGAAGGGAACAGCCCGATGTGGCTCTGGAGCACCAGCTGGTAGATAGCGCTGCCATGAAGCTCATTATTGCGCCCGCCTCGATGGACGTCGTGGTCACTGAGAACATGTTCGGAGATATCTTGACTGACGAGGCCTCGGTGCTGGCGGGATCGATGGGGATGCTGCCCTCCGCCAGTCTATCGGAGGCAGGCGTCGGTTTGTATGAGCCGATCCACGGGTCGGCGCCGGATATCGCAGGGCAGGGAATCGCCAATCCGGTTGGTACAATTCTATCTGCGGCGCTCATGCTACGCTATTCTCTGAAGCTGGAGGAGGAAGCAGCCTGCATCGAACGAGCCGTGGACCAGGCCATCACGGACGGTGCGCGAACCACAGATCTCGGCGGCATGCTGACGACCTGCCAGATGACGGATGAAGTGATCAAGAGAATGTAGAAACGGCTTTCACCGTTCTATATAGCCAGCGACGACACCGGGCCAAGTGGTCGGTGCCAGGGAAGTCGCCACTACTGACAAAGGAGAGAAATCATTATGGGCATGGAATCCAAATATATCTGGAAGGATGGAGAGCTGGTCGAGTTCGAGCAGGCCACGATCCATGTGTTGACGGCGGCATTGCATTACGGCGCGGCCGTGTTCGAAGGTATTCGGGCTTATAAGACCGACAGGGGTCCGGCCGTGTTCCGGCTGCGCGAGCACGCCGCCCGGCTGATCGAATCCGCGGAGGTGTTCGGTTTTCGTGAGCTGCCTTATACGGTCGATAGCATCAGCCAGGCGATTAAGGACACGGTTCGGGCAAACGGCTTTGACGAATGCTATATCCGCCCTCTGCTCTACCTTACCGGCGGCGCCTGGAACCTCAACGTGGACGCCGGCAAGCCGGCGCTCATGATCGCCGTTTGGCAGTGGAGCAACTACCTCGGTGAGGAAGCCCTGGCAAAGGGCATTAGGGCAAATATCTCGTCGTACACGCGCCATCATCCGAATGTCAGCATGACGAAGGCAAAGATCGCTGGGAATTATGTCAATAGCATCCTCGCCAAGACAGAGTCAGTACGGCTGGGCTTCGAAGAAGCGATCATGCTCGATCCTCAGGGGTATATCGCCGAGTGTACCGGAGAGAATTTGTTTATGGTGCGGCGCGGCAAGATTATCACGCCTTCGACGGCGCCGGTCCTGGAAGGGCTGACGCGCCATACGATTTTCTCCATCGCCCAGGACCTGGGGTATGAAGTCCTCGAGCAGCCTATTTCAAGGGACCAGCTCTATATTGCCGACGAGGTGTTCGTGTGCGGCACCGCCGCGGAATGTATCGGCTTGAGCGAAATTGACTTCCGTACGATTGGAGATGGAAGGACCGGACCCGTTACCCGGTCGATTCAAACTGTCTATCACGATCTAATTCGCGGCCGGGTGGACAAATATCAGGACTGGTGCGACTACGTGGAAGAAAAAGAGAAAGTTTAGCGTTGCAACGACGATGCAGTGAAAAGGGCAGGCCCCACGGCCTGCCCTTTTCGTTCCTTGTCGTCAATGTCTAATCTGTCGCGACAGGGCTGAGTATGGCAACTTCCTTCTCTCTTGCTTTCCCGAAGTGGAGATACAGGGTTGGAACGACCAGCAGATTTAACAGCGTGGAAGTGATCAAACCGCCGACAATAACGATTGCCATCGGGTATTCAATTTCCTGCCCCGGGATATCGCCAGTGAAGATGAGGGGCACCAGTGCCAGCCCGGTCGTCAAGGCGGTCATCATGATCGGCGCAATGCGTTCCTTCGCGCCACGCAGGACCAGTCCTGGTCCGAAGGGTTCACCCTCTTCCTTTTCCAGGTGCCCGAAGTGGCTGATCATCATGATGCCGTTGCGGGTGGCAATGCCCAGAATGGTGAGCAGACCGACCATGGAACCGAGAGAGATGATTCCGCTGGTGAGATAGGCTGCCAGCAGCCCGCCAACGAGCGCCCAGGGCAGTGTGAAGAAGGTCAAGAAGGTCATGCGCCAGTTGTTGAACGATGTGAAGAGCAAGAAGAAGATGGCGATGACGGCGATCGAGCCTGCAAGCAGGAGTTTGCCTTGAGCTGCCTGGCGTTCCTGGAACTCACCGAGGACTTCGGCGTGGTAGCCCAGCGGGAAGCTGACTTTTGCCATAGCGGCTTCCACGTCGGCTGCCACCGAGCCAAGGTCACGGTCCTTAACATTGGCTGATACGTCAATCTTACGGGACTGGTCCTCCCGGGCGATCACGTTCGGAACGCCTGTAATACGCACGGTGGCTACATCCTTCAGTTGTACACGTTCGCCGGTTGGCGTATCGATCCACAGGTTTTGGATGTCGCTCATGCTGTCGCGGTCGCCGGGTAAGGTCCATACGTTCACGCCGTAGATCTTCTCGCCGAAGAACAGGTCGCCGATCTCTTCACCCTGTACCAGGTACGACGCCGCACGGCGAACGTCACCAGGCTTCAGCCCGTACTGCTGGGCTTTGGCAAGGTCAACCGTGACCTCGATTTGAGGGTGCTCCATGTGGAGCTCTTTCTTCAGGTCCACGACGCCAGGGATGCCTTCGAGGGCAGCCCGCACTTCGTCCGCTTTGTGATCGAGCTCGTGCAGGTCCTGTCCGTAAATGCGGATAACGACCGTGTCGCTTGAGCCGGTGAGCACTTCGCGGATTCTTTCTTTCAAATAAGTTTGCACGTCACGCACCAGGCCCGGGTAGCCATCCACCACTTCCTGAACGGCGGACAGGGTCTTATCATAGTCCACCGACGGATCTACGCTGATCCAGTTCTCAGTGAAGTACACGCCATAGGGTTCGTCGGCGTTCTTGGCCTGACCGATGTGAGAGCCGCAGTTGCGTACACCGGGGATGGTCATGAGCTCGCGGCAGGACTCGGCCGTGATGCGCCACATTTCGGGCTGCGAGCTGCCTGGTTTGAGAATCCAGTGCATGAGGAAGTCGCGTTCTTTGAACGATGGCAGCAGCTCTTGCCCCATCCTGGGAACCACGAGGATCCCTGCCAGGATGATCGCGCCCGCTGTCCCATAGGCGATGGCGGGGGTGCGCAGGCTGCGTCCAAGCACCCGGTCGTACACGCGGTGCAGCCAGGGGACGATCGGTGATGTGCGGCCTTCGATTGGCGCATTCGAGAGCAGGATGTAAATGAGCGCCGGAGTGACGGTCATGGCGATGAATGGCGAGACCAGGCCGGCGACCACATAGGCGGTAGCCAGCGGGCGGAAGAACGCACCGGACAGGCCATCCAGAAAGAAGACGGGCATCAGCGCCATGATCTCGATCAGGGAGGCGTAGATAATGGAGCCGCGCACTTCAAGCGACGCTTCCAGCACGATGCTGGCGGTGGACTTGGTGCTGCCCTCGGCACGCAGGCGGCGCAGGCGGCGCACTACGTTCTCGACGTCCACGATGGCGTCGTCCACGACCGCGCCGATCGCGATCGCGAGACCCGCCAGAGTCATCACGTTGATGGGCACGCCGCGCAGGTTGAGCACGAGCAAGGCCGCCATGAGTGACAGCGGGATGATGGTGGCGCTGATCAACGCCACGCGCCATTCGTACAAGAAGAACAATAGAACGATCACAACGAGCACGGCACCGATGAACAGCGACTCTGTGAGGTTATCGATGGATGTTTCGATAAAGGTCGCCGGGCGGAAGATGGTGGTGTCAATATTGATGCCCTGCAGGCCGGGCTCGAGCTCCTTGATGGCAGCTTCGACACCGCGTGAGACTTCCAGGGTATTTGCCCACGGGAGTTTCTCCACGATGATCATCAAGCCTTCGCCATCGTTGATGACCGCGTCTCCCACCATCGGCAGGTGTGCCCATGCGGCCTCGCCGACGTCGCCGAGGATCAGAGGCGTGCCATCCGGCTTCTTGCGATCATTGATCGGTACAAGGGCGAGCTCTTCGGGAGTGTCGATCGGAAGGACGGAGCGGATGCCGATGCGCTGGGTCGGGGTATCAATATATCCACCCGAGCCGACGATCGCCCCCTCCGAGAACTTCAAAAGACCGGCATCCAGGGCGTCTGCCATGACGGTCATGACTTCGTTGAGAGGGATTCCGTACTCTGCCAGTTTGTCCTGGTCAACGTGAATGGTGGCGATCTGACGCTGTTCGCCCCAGATCGGCACGTTGGCCACGCCGGGTACTTTGAGCAGGCGGGCGCGGATCTTCCAATAGGCGATTAATGAAAGCTCGCGCTGGCTATACTGATCAGAGTAGATACCGATCTTCATCGCCCGGCTGGTGGAAGACAGCGGCTGAATGATGACTGGGGGAGCTGCCCAGGTCGGTAGTGTGCTATAGACCGCCGCCAGCCTCTCCTGTACCAGTTGGCGGGCCAGGATTACATCTGTGCCGGGCTTGAAGATCATCACGATATCCGACAGGTCGGTGACGGAGCGGGAGCGCATCACGTCGAGACCCGGCGTTCCGTTGAGAGCCTGTTCCAGCGGCACGGTGATCAGCTCTTCCACCGCCGAAGCCGAGAGACCTACAGAGAGGGTTTGGACCTCCACCCGGGGAGGCGCAAACTCCGGGAACACGTCTACCGCCGAATTCCGTAGCCGGCCGATGCCGAAGATCATCAGCACCGCAGCCAGGAAGACTACGAGGTAACGGTAGCGTAAGCTAGTTGCAACAATCCACTGCATGGGATACCTCCTGGTGCAGTTACTTCGACACGCCGGTTTCGGCGCCGTAGATTTCCATCACGCCCACCGTGACAACCGGTGCGTCCGTCTCGAGCCTTTCGGCGAGGAATGCCGTATCGCCGTCGATGCGGTCAATCATGATAGGCGCGCGTATGAACGTGAAGGGCGATGGGTTGGTATAGACCCAGGTGCCGCCTTCGATGTCGTAGATCACCGCGGCGTAGGGCACAGACGTCCCGTTCACTTCCACGGTTTCCACGCCAATTCGCTCTGCGGCTTTCTCGGTGAGAATGACCCGCATCAGCTCGGAGCCTTCGATCTCCTCCAGCGTGGAGGGGTTGATCTTTTCAGTTGTCGTGGTGGACTTCGGACCGCAGGAAGCCAATCCGAAAGTGGCCACCAGGATCATCAGCATGACAAAGCTATGGTTACGTTTCATAACTGGTCTCCTCCCGTCCGCTAATCATCGGCAGCCGCAGCACCGGCAACCGGCATGAGCTCCAGATCTGCTTCGCGGATCGCGCCATAGCGTAGATAGAGAGCGGGGAGGGCGAATAGGTTGAGCAGGTTCGAAATGACCAGTCCGCCGAGGATAATGATCGCCATCGGTCGTACGATCTCAAAGCCGGCCAGGTTGCCCAGCAACAAGAAGGGCAGCAGTACCAGGGCAGTGAGTAGGGTGGTCATGAGCGTGGGCGCAAGGCGCTCGGCAGAGCCGCGCAGGACCAGATCAGAACCGAAGCGTTCGCCATCGGACACTTCCAGATGCTGATAGTGATTGACCAAGGCAATGGTGTTGCGTGCACCAATGCCCAATACGGCCAGCAGCGCGAACAGGGACGCCACGCTGAGCGAGCCGTTGACCAGCCATGCGACGAGCACGCCGCCTGCCACACTCGCAAGCAGCAGCAGTAAGGCAGCGAATGCCATCCACCAGCTGCGCACGGAGGCTTGCAGGAGCAGGTAGATGCCGAAGAGAGCGACGATGCCGGCGACCCACAATCGCTGCTGCGATGCCTGGCGCTGGGTATGCTCGCTGAGCACCTCGGCATGGTATTCCACCGGGTACTCCAGACCTTTTACGACCCGGTCGACATCGCTCGCCACAGCGTTCACATTGCGGCCCTGCACGGTGAGAGCGAGATCGAGGTAGCTGGAGATGCCTTCGTGTTTGATGAAGGTGTCGGCCGATACCATGCTCACTGTGGCTACATCGCCCAGGCGGACGAGCGTGCCATCGGGCTTGGGGATCATTAGATTCTCGACGTCGCTGATATCATCGCGCAGCTCAGGGCGACCCCAGACGACGACGTCAAAGATCTTTTGCTCTTCGAACAGCTGGCCCACGTTGATACCAGAGATCAGGACCGCGGCCGCGCGGCGGACGTCACCAGGCTTGATGCCATGGGTCTGTGCGGTGTTGAGGTCGACTTCGATCTGGAGAGTGGGCTCTTGATGGGGAAGCAGCGCGCGGACATTGGTCACACCGCTGACTTCCGCGAGCGCCTGCTGCACGCGTTCGGCTTCGGCGCGCAGGACGTTCATGCTTTCGCCATAGAGGCGCACGGTGAGATCACTGTTGGGATCTACATATTGCGGCGGGTTAATCACCTGCTGAGTGTAGGTGCGTACTTCGCCAGCCACACTGGCATGGCCGTCGGCTACCGACTGGACCGCTGCCACGGTGGCGTCGTAGTTCGCGTTCGGCTCGAGAGCGATCCACAGCTCGCCCGCATTGACGTTCACAATCTGATCGCCGAATTCGGCGCGACCGACATGGGATGCGACGTTCTTGACGCCGTCTAGCGCGCGCAGCTCGCTGCTCAATTCGCTCATGATGCGGTTCATTTCGATGTGCGAGGTACCCGGCGCGCCTTCCATCTTGATGGTCAGGTAGGGCTCGCGGAAGGTGGGCAACATCCGGTTCCGATTGAGCATCGGCGCGACCAGGATTGCGGCCACGATCAATACGACGATCACGACCTGTGCCAGGCCCGCGCGTGCAACGCCGCGACCCAACGACCTGCGGTATACGCGCTGCATGCTGGTGAACAACGGCGACTCGGCTACAGGAGTTTTCTCGTCGGAGAGCAGAATGAAGCTCAGGGCGGGGGTGATGAGCATTGCGGTTACCATCGCCGCCAGGACAGCAAACAGGTAGGAGACCACCATCACCCGGAAGATTTCGCCGAACATGCCTTCCCAGAAGAACAACGGCAGGGCAGCCAGCAGGGTGATTAGGGTAGCAAAGAACAAGCCGCCGCGAATTTCAGCAGAAGCCGCTTCGATCACACTTCGAGTGGAGAGGCCGTTGCTAGTCTCGCGGCGCTGGCGCAGGCGGAAGATGATGTTCTGAACATCCACAATGGCTTCGTCAATGATCAGAGCCATCGCCACGACCAGGCCCGCAACCACCATTGTGTTAAGGCTTGCTCCGCGCAGGTAAAGCACCACAAGGGCAGCGGCCAGAGAGGTCGCTACCGAAATGAAGCCGATCAAGGCGCCGCGCCAGCCGTGCAGGAACCCAGCCAGGGCAAGAACGAGCAGGATCGCGCCGATCACGAGCGCCTGGGTGAGGTTAGAAATAGCCATCTCGAGGAAGCTGGCGGGACGGAAGATGTTTGAATCGAACTGGACGCCCGGAAGACCTGGCTGTAAGGCGGCAAGCGCCTCGTCCACGGCGCGGGTTACTTCCAGCGTGTTCGTGCCGGGCAGTTTTTCCAGTACCAGCATGACGCTGGAGTTGTTGTTGAGCACCGCATCGCCGATGAGCGGCGGATGGTTTTCCACCACCTCCGCCACATCCTTCAACAGGATGCCTTCAGTGCCTTCCACGGCCACGTTCCCAAGATCCTCGGCGGAAGAGATTGGCAGCACATGCCACACGGAAAGGCGCTGGTTAGGTGTATCAATGAAGCCGCCGGTGCCGGGAGTGGAAGCCTTCAGGAATGTCAGAGGCGAGATCCACAGGGCATTTCCTGAGGTGGCAATTATCTGATCGAGGGTGACGCCCTTTTCCTGGAGTTCTTCAGGATGGACAAGCACCTGGAGCTGGCGGTCACGCTGACCCCAGATTGCCACATGTGCCACGCCGGGCACGCCCATCAGACGCGGACCGATGGTCCAGCGGGCGAGCACCGAGAGATCGATCAGAGAGAGCTCCTCCGAAGACAGACCGACGATCATGAAACGGCTCGCGGAAGAGAGCGGCTGGATCATGACCGGCTTCTTCGAGACTGATGGCAGGAGCGCGGCAGAGAGGGCGAGGCGCTCACCAACTAATTGTCGGGCGCGGAGCAGATCTGTGCCGGGCTCAAAGTAAAGGAAAATGGAAGATAGCCCGGGCATGGACTGGGAGTGGATGGACTGCAGCCACGGCACGCCGGCCAGCATGCTCTGCTCCAGTGAAACGGTGACGATGTCTTCCACCTCCTGCGCGGAAAGCCCGGGGGCTTCCGTCTGGATCTCCACATAGGGAGGGTTGAATTCCGGCAGAACATCCACCGGCATTGCCCGCATCTGGTTTGCACCCGAGGCTACAAGCACGATAGCCAGGACAATCACCAGGAACCGGTACTGTAAGCTTGCATTTACAATCCCACGCATATCACAACCTCCTGAGTCAATTGGACACTTTGCCCACTATAAAGCGGAACGCCCGCTGTTGGGTACGAGGAACAAGGCAACGCGAACATGCAAAAGACGGCACCGGAACAGAGTGCCGTCTTTTGCGCGTAAAACCGTGAGTTTTTCAGAGCCTGGTTGGAGCCATCGGGCCTTTTTTCACCGATATGCCCCCGCAAATATTCGTGGAATGACAGTAGGACTACAAAGCCGGGTGGAACTAGAGCTGGACGAGATTGCCCTGGAAGTGTGCCTGCCCAAAGGTCGAACAGCATGCCTTCAAGCGCAGACAGATCCTGATCGTCAACAATATTCCCGGTCGGTACATTGAAAGCAAAGCTTAAGACAGTGAGCAAAAGAACATACAAAAGTCCCCACAGGACTGGAGTAATGAGACCCTCATACGTCAACAGGGAGCCTTCAGAAGATAAGTGCTCCAATAAGTACCATTTTTTCGTAGCCAAAATCCACCTGTAAGGTACGACTAAGCGTTGTAGCTGGTTGCGCCAACCCTCGTACCAAAATTCCGGAAGCCGATCAAATAAAAAATGAAATGATTTTGTTATTATAGCTTTTGTTTGCGGGTTTGCAAGGGAATTATGAGTAACAAAAGTCAACTCTCATCGTTAACAATGCACATTTTGATTGGCATAGATGCATAAGGTTTTTCAATTATGAACATGCAAGACACCGGCAACTCATCTACTTGAAGGCTTCGCTCCAGATTCACGCGGCCTTCGTTTCCTCTATCAGCCTGCGAGTCACGTGGTCCTCGGGGAGCGGACGTGTGATCCACATACTCATCAAACCGACGCCGTAGCCGATGATAGCCAACCCGTAGAGCCAGCGTGCGCCCGTTGCATCGAAGATGGCACCGGCGACGGGGGCCGCCCACACATTGACCAGGCCTGTCAGCGTGACTGTATAAATTGCCAGGACGGTTCCGGTCTCTTCGGGGGCTGTGCGGCTGCTGATCAGGAACACCGAAGCGATCGTCATAAAGCTGAACGAGACCCCGCCTACAAAGCGGACGATCATGATCGTTGCAATCGAGGGGAAGAGAAGGACCGCCAGGCGCTGTAATAAGACCATGCCGACTGCCAGCAGCATCACATGGTGCCCGCCCTTGCGGCGTACATACCGGTCGGCATAAACTAGAAAGGGGATCTCCACGATGGCACTTAAGATGCCTGCTACCGAGATGAGTTGCTTGGATGCTCCAAGCTCTGCGAGAAAGACGTTTTCGAATTGCAATACCCCTTGATTTAGAAAGCCCATGAATGCGACGGCAATCGCATAGCCGAACAGGGTGCGATCCTGAGTAATATGCCTGATCGCCGTTCTAACGCTCGTCTTTTGAGCTTCTGTCGTGTGGCGGGAGACGAAATAGCGCGGCTGAATTAGCACTGTGATCAGTGCCGCCAGGAGCCACATCAGGCTGACGCCAAAGAAGCCGGCCTCGAAACCCTTACGTTCAATCAGCCAGCCTGCTGTCAGGACGGTAATGATCCACCCTACGGAAGCCCATACGCGCACGCTCCCGTAGCCGGTGCCTGCTTCTTCTGACACGTGCACCGCCATTGCATCAGAGGCAGGCATCGTCCCTGACACGATGAGAGCCTGAAAAAAGACTACCAGCAGGATGGGGAAAAATGCGGTCTGCTGACCGATCAGGAAATACGCAATAGCGCCCAGGGTCAGCGATGCCTGCAAAATTCCGCGAGCCTGCGGTCGTTTTTTGATCTCGCTCACCAGGATGGGAGAGGTGATCAAACCTACGATTGCACTGACCGAGCCGATGGTGCCGATCTGAGTACCGCTCAACCCCAGGCTGATGTAGAAGAGATTAATGAAAGGAAGTACGAACCCCCAACCCCCTAAGAAGGCAAAGTAATACGCACGGGCAAACCACAGGTCGCGATGGAGAAACTTCGATGACATTCGCCCTCTCGGCAAACGGGCGAAGTATATCACTGCGGTGTATTTGTGCAGCTTGCAGTTCTGTCACGAGTTGCAATGTGGATCGTTTTAACCGTAAACGACGGCTCGCGTGTCCGAAACTTCTCGGCAGGTGAGATAGCTGGTCAATGAATCGCCAATATACCGGAATCTGTATCCGGTGGGTATATCCGTATCTATTGACCCCCCTATATTGATGTTCTACTATTACCGAATAAGCAAGAAAATTGGAAGGAGAGTGTACGTATGGCAAGGGAAAAAAGAAAGCAAGAAGAAAAAGAAGCAGACGAGGTTGAAAAGACCATTGACCCTTATACCGGCGAGCTCGTGCCCGTCCCCGAGGATGCCGATCAATTCATCGAAGTCATGCCGGAAGAAACGGACGACCGTCGGGGAAGCAATTACATCCTCACCGAGGAGACCAGCATGGACAGCTATGTCGCCGATGCGGATTCCGATGCAGCTGCCGAGCAGGCCGCGCACTACACGGAAGACCCGGATATCCAAGCGGATTTCTCTGAACGCCAGGGGCTGGCCACCGGTGGGCGAGATGCGCTGCTGGAAAAATTGGAAGAACACAATTCACTCTCCCCGCGGATCTCCGGAGGGGATATCGACGCCGCCTGGCAGGATGCTAATGGGGCGGGGGAGGAAGCCGTGGGCGGATCGGTCTCCACCCCGGACCAGGATGTCGTTGATGAGTTGGGAGAGGCGGCTGGCTTGCAGTATGAGGATGATGAGCCTCTCGATTATGATCGCAAGGTCCTCGAGCGTGATCGAACCCGCTGGGAGCTCGATCCGGCTTCTGCTCTGACTCAGGGTGACGAGCTCGAAAACGAGCAGGATGACGACGAGGACGATGAGTTGGACGAGGATGAGCTCGATGAGGGCGAGGAATTCGACGAGGACGATCTGGACGAACTGATGGAGCTCGATGGAGATGAGGAAGACGAGGACGAGGATGATCTCAAAGAGGATATCGAGGCGCTCGACCCGGAACTGGAAGACGATGAGGACGACGTGCTGGACGCCGAGTTCGATGACAGCGAAGACGATGATGAGTAACTCTCCCGGGAGTTGCCCGGGATTGCGACGAATGTAACAGAATTGTTTCGCAGTTTTTGAAGGAAACGCGCACCTCCATGCGCGTTTTTTTGTTCTACAGGCAGTTGCAACCGTCGCACCAGGCTGCTATTCAGGCTCCCGCCGGTGAGGCTGTTTCCTGGGCCGCCGTTTCTTCCAAATGAAATGTCACATTCCGATTTTGCTTTTTCGCCTCAATCGCTTGTTTATAGACGTCGATCATTCGCTGGCCCAACCGTTCGATATCGTATGTCCTGGCTTTTTTTATGGCATTCTCGCTGAATCGCTTGAGCCGCTGCGGATCGGTCAGGAGCTTTTTGATCCCCTTCGCTAGCGCCTCAGGATCATTATCCACCAGAAACCCCTGGCGGCCATTCTTGACAATGTCGCGCGTTCCCGGTCCATCTACGGCGACGACAGGCAGACCTGCAGCCATCGCCTCGATGGTCACCAGGCCCTGCGTCTCCGTTACGGAGGCGAAGCAGAATGCATCGGCGGCTTTGAGATAGGTGGGAATCTCGTCAAAGGGCAGAGCGCCCGTAAAGGTGATGCGCTCGGAGATCTCCAGCTCCGACGCAAGGCTTTGTAGCTCCCCCTTCGCAGGGCCTTCCCCGATGAGCACCAGCCGTAAATTCCGCTGTTCGCCCACGGCACTGGCGAAAGCCCGGATCAGGGTATCCCAGTTCTTTTCAGGAGCTAGCCTCCCGATGGAGATCAGCACGGTCTCATTTTGCCAGCCTTGCTTCTTGCGCAGAGACTTCCCATCCGCGCGCAGGAAGGGCTCCAGGTTGGTGCCGGTCGGGATGACAGTGTAATTTTCTTGCAGTCCGTATTCCCGAACCAGGAAATCCCGCATGCTCTCCGAGGGGATGACGATATGCTGGCACTTCTGCATGTACTCGCGCAGCCATTTATGGATCCTGTTCTTTAAGAATTCCTGGATGGCTTCCATGGGAAACGGCACGTAATGGGTATATTCCCAGTACTGAGTATGGAAGGTAAAGACCAGCGGCAGTCCCAGCTCGTTCGCCCGGCGCGCAGCGGTTTGGCCGAGCAGGATGGGATGGTGCGTGTGGATCACATCTAGCTTCAGCGTGGGGAGAAGCTGCTCGACAAAGGGCGAAACGGGCAGCGCCGTCGAAATGTCCCCGGGGACGGGCAGAGACACGCTGGGGTACCGGAAAATGAACGGCTCCTTATCCTCGTAGTCGTCGTCCGCCTGGGCGAAGACAAAGACATTATGCCCCTGACTCATGAGCACTTCACGAAAGGCAGCCACCGAACGGACAACACCGTTGACGACGGGATGATAATAGTTGGTAAAGAATGCGATGTGCAAAGGTTTACTCCGTAGTTCTATGGAACAGGTGGAGCCGTTGGTGTTCTTCCTGCCGCTTCGTTTCGAAGATCCGGCAGGCATAGATGACCATGCCTGCGTTCCAGGTGAGTGGAGCTTCTGCCGTGTACCACCGGCTCGAGAGCGGCTTCCCATCCGGACCGTGGACTTCATGGACCTGCCTGTCCGAGACAATGACAGAAAGGATACGAGCCACCAGCTTTTTGGCTCGTTCGATATGCCCGGTTCTTGCCAGGGCGATGACATGCCACGCGCCGATCCAGAGCCATGAGGCGTCCGTATGGTAGTTCGCCACGCCGCCAAGCAGGTTTTCGAGCGCGATCAGGTGCCTGGGATAGGATGGGTACGTGACGCGCGTCGGTACAGGCTCTGCCATGCGCGCCTCTTCCATCACTTTTAAGATGCTTTCCGCCTGCTCGGGTCTTGCCAGACCCCAGGCAATGGCCAGCAAGTTCCCATCACTGCTGAGCTGGGTGAGGCTGTCGCTGGTGACAAAGTACCCCAGGTCGGGCCGCCAGAAGCGGTTATGGATGGCACGCGAGACCTTCTCCGCTCTGACGAAATAATAGACTGCCTCCTGATGCATGTTCAGGCGGGTTGCCGCCACAGCCATCTCAGAGAGCGCCTTCCAATACACGACATTGGTGTACAGGACGCGCCCGTGGCGGGCAATCGAGTCCGCCCAATCGGCGAACGCGCCCTGGTGCAGCAGATGGTCCTCCTCGCCGCCCGTACGATAGTTCTCGAGCCACTGCATGGCAGCCCGTAATGCCGCCCAGTGGCTTTCTAGGAAGACGGTATTACCGGTCTCCCGCGCGTAGGTCAGGGCAGCGATGACAAGCAGCGCTTGCCCATCCAGGGATGGGGCGCCATGGCCGCTCACGAATTTTGGCCTGAGCAGCATTTCGTTAGGCTGCTCCCGGCCGAAGAATGAATGGAGAAATCGAGTCACA
>DATHTH010000008.1:0-5542 GCA_035463495.1 Anaerolineales bacterium
GCGAGCATGCTCCTCGACCACCAGGGACCAGATCACAACTTGATCAATCTCCGGGTTTGAAATTGCGATGCAGGCCGGGCCGGAGCGATATGCGCCCGCGGGCGGATTCATCTGAGCGATGCTTTCTCCGGAGAGCTGCCACGGCAGGTCCGGAAGTCCATAGCGGGACACCAGGCGGCCCATCTCACGCAGATCCATTTCTTGCAGGTCGAGGTCTCCCGATTCATCTGCATTCGTTCGAACACAACTTATCAAACGCCTGATCGGTTCGAACCCATGCTTGCGATACAAATTGACGGCCGGCCCATTTTGCTCGATGACCTCCAGCACCATCTCGCGCTCTCCCCACTCACCGGATTCCTGAATAAGCTTCTCCAGAAACCACGACCCCGCGCCTCTGCCACGCATCTCCCTGGCGATACCCATTGCCGCGAGACGACTCGTCCAACCGCGCCGGGCCAGTAGAGCAACCCCGCAAGGTTGTCCATCGAAGGTCAATACCTGGCTGGCAGCCAGGTCGATGCCATCCCGGCGCAGCATGTTCGTGAATGTAGTCATATTGAATTGGATAGGGACAAAGTATTCCTCAAAGCCGCGGTTCAAGATGATAACCAGATCATGTAAGGTGTAGTTTGAGGCGGGCGCTGTTTCAAAGCTCATAATGCCTCTTTTGAAAGAAAGATGTGTCAGGCCTGTGACGGTTTACTGGATTCTATCGAACTCGCACAAGCTGCGCGAGACGTATAGGTAATGGATTGTACTCGCGTCCGGCGTATAATCGGCAAGGCGATAGAGAGAGGTGTACATGACGGATCTGACAAGACTTGCCCGAAAGATTACCTGGGTGCTCTTTGCAAATCAGAGCCTGGCTTCTGCTGGTTTTATTGCAGCGGCAACCCTCAATTCAATTATCGGTGCAAAATTGAGTGGTAGTGCTTCATTCGCAGGAGTGCCATCGGCAGTCTATCTCCTGGGAGCGGCGTTCGCGGCGTCTGCCTGGGGCTATATCATGGACCGGGTCGGTCGGAGGAATGGTATTGTCGCCGGGCTGCTGATCGGCGTGATTGGTAACGTACTGGTTCTGCTGGCAATCGGCATTTCCTCCTTTCTATTGTTTCTGGCTGGGATGATCTTGATGGGGATCACCAACGCAGCCGTAGTGCTGGGGCGCTTTGCCGCTGCAGAAGTGAACCCGCCAGAAAAACGCGGCGCGGCGATCTCGAACGTGGTGCTGGGCGGAACCTTCGGCGCGATCGTCGGCCCGTTGATGGTGGGACCGATGGGAAACGTCGTACGCGTTGCAGGCATGGATGAGCTAGCCGGCGCCTATCTCGCGACGCTCATTTTGTTCGCGATCTCAGCCGCGGTGGTCTTCATTGGATTGCGGCCTGACCCACGCGAACTGGGGAAGCAGGTCGCCGCGCTGCACCCGGATCTGGACGCGAAATCCGTCAGCGGCGAGAGGCGGCCCATCTTTGAGATCCTCCGCCAGCCAGCCGCTATGGTGGCTGTCAGTGCGATGGCGTTGGGACAGGTCGTCATGGTGGCAATTATGGTTATCACTTCGCTGCACATGCGCGATCATCAGCATAACCTGTCGGACATCTCCGCCGTCATCGCCTCGCATACCTTTGGCATGTTTGCATTTTCGATCATTTCCGGGCGGCTAGCTGACCGCTGGGGGCGTGGACCGGTAATCCTGACCGGCACCTCGACACTCTTGCTGGCTTGTATTGCCGCCCCGCTATCGCCGAATGTTTTCCCGCTGGCAGTCGCCCTGTTCCTGTTAGGGTTGGGCTGGAACTTTTGTTTCGTGGGCGGCTCAGCTTTGCTTTCCGACCAGCTCTCGCCTGCAGAGCGCTCGCGTACCCAGGGAATGAACGATTTACTGGTCGGACTGGCATCGGCGACGGGCAGCCTGGGCAGCGGTTTTGTGTTTGCTGCCTCGAGCTACACGGTCATTGCAGTTGTTGCCGGTGTACTGGCGCTTATTCCCCTTGGGATGTCCCTATTTTGGATGAGGAGCCAGACAACTCCGGTGCAGACTCAAGCAAAACTTCCCGGCGATTGATTGCCGGGAAGTTTCCAGAAAAAAAGTCTTATCTACTTTCGAATCATTGTCAAAAGCATCTTGAAGGGAGTTGATGCTTTTACGGCGTGCGGCTCAGTAGCGGGCATAATGATCGCCTCGCCCGCCTCAAGTGGAAAGAGCTTACCCGAGATCCTGATCTCGGCGCTTCCTTCCAGAACGTGAGCCAGCGCGTCGAACGGCGCGGTGTGTTCACTGAGCTCCTGGTCCCGGTCGAACGCAAAGAGCGTGACGTTGCCGGCATCTGCCTTCGTGATCTGGCGGCTGACGACCGAGCCTTCCTGGTAGCTCACCAGATCAGCGAGGCTCAATACTTCTGATTTCGGTGCGGTTGCCATGCAGTCTCCAATCCTCTATCGTTTTATTTCAATCGTATACGCGGCGGGCAATCTCGTGAAGCGAGTGGTTCCCGTTACGATCAGCACCGCCTCCTCGCCGCTCTCAAGCGATAGCGGGAGGTCCACAGTCTGATCGGGTTTGAGCTCGATGGGGGTTACCGTCGTCGTATCGCCGATGGTGATGAGCGATAGATGGTAGGTCTGAGGGAGCACGTTGTCGACGCGCACGAATCCCTCACCCACCCAGCCACCGTCGCCGGCTTCGAAATCTTCCCGGTAGCCGATCGCTTCGATCTCGATATCGTCGATCACGAATCCCTCTTCATTGACGGCTGCATCGGTGAGATAGTCAAAACGGATCTGCACGGTCTGACCGGCAAACTGGGAAAGGTCCACGCGTTCCTGGATCCAGCCGCCACTGGCACCCGTATATCCCCAGCCGTAGGAATTACCAGTCGGATTATAGTCTGTGCCAGAAGGTGTTGACAGGATCTGCCAGGCTTGTCCATCGGTGGATGCCTCTAGATGCAAATAATCCCAATCCTTCTCGATGTTGTACCATGTCGAGTACGTTAACTCGATTGGACCGCTGACATTTGTGAAATCGAACTCGCGTGTCAGTCTCATATTCGATTCATCTCCCTGATTCGACCAGAAGGCATAACCACCGGAGTGCATATCTGTGGGAAAAAGCTTATTAACTGTGGAGCCCTTGAAACGTAGAGTAAAGTCACCCTGGCAGGTGATGTTGATGTAATCGATGCCATACTGGTTGACCTGCCGGGGGAGAGCGGATTGGGGGCAGCGATCGATGACGTCCGTCGGACCCGTCTGTGGCACATCCGGGTAGTTATGGTATGTGTAACGGCCATCACCGATGGAACCATTCTTGAGGTACAACGCAGCTGCCCAGTCCATGAAGACATCGTCGGCTGTAATGACCTCGCCCGTTTGGCGATCAGTAATGTTCAATTGAGCCAGCGTATCGTCGATGCTGAACAGCCCATTCGCAGGATTATTATGGAGCGCCTGGGTTGCTTCTTTGCCAAAGCGATCGAGGAAATAGGCTAGATAAAGAAATGCCTGACCGTAGTGAGCAGTTCTCGATCCCTCAGATGGCCAGTCTGTCAATTGTAGGTCGGGGTTCCCTACGTATTGCCAGTCATACAGACCCGAGTAATAGCCATTCAAGAATGAGCCCACTTCGGCAAAGCCTTCGATCATCCATGTATCGTCGTTGCGATCCGAAGTAAACTGGATCATGTGCACAAATTCATGCGCCAGGACGCCCGGATTCAAAGTTCTGATCATGAATGTCTCATGCGCATTGGAATATTCCTGCACCAGCGGGTTATACGAATCTGTGGTGTTGAAATATCCAGCCACATTTCTGCCAAGGGCTGAGGCGTAAATCACAAATATACGTGGATCTCCGTCTATACCTGGCGTCCATTCGCTGCCAAAGAATTCCCGGTTGGTGGGATAGATCTCGTTCTCAAACGTATCCATGAGAGTTTTTACTTCGTTCTGATTCACTTCAATCCCATTCTCCGCCCAGAAATACGTGTGCGCTGTGGTGTAAAGTAATGCCGCCTCGATTTGATGGTGCTGGAGAGTACTCGAATTGAGGATCCAGAAATTTTCCCGGTCGCCGAGCTGGTACGACTTACCCGGTACGGTCGTAGGGACGTTACATATACTCTGCAGGCGGCAGGCAAGATCATAAGGATCGTTTTCGGGCAGCTCCGTTTCTAGCAGAATTTGCATGGTATCCAGCGGCACCGATTCGACGGGCGGGCGCTCTATTTGCACGACCGGCGTCGTAGGTACCGGACTGCCAAAGGGTGACGAAAAAGGAGTGATGCTTACCTCACGAAATGCGGGGACAAAGAGGGCGACTGCGCCTGCCATCATTGTGCAGGAACAGCAGACCAGAATTGTGACAATTGCGGCAATAACTCTTGGTGTCGATGAAGCTTGATTGCTCGTTTGCATAAAGGCGGCTCCTTAACCATTTTTGCTCATGTTACCCCGACTTCCTAAACCAAGGATTAGGAATAAAAAGGAGTCAACGACTCCAGACGTTACTTCGAAAACAAAAGAGGGAGCAGCCGAGCTGCTCCCTCTTGGATTACACATCTGCGGGTTGTTTCGTCTTTTTCCGGACGGGCTCCGAGGTGTGGAAGACGATCTTGTTCTGCTCGGGATCCACATCCACCTGGACCGTCGCGCCATCTTTGAACTTGCCGCTCAAGAGCTCGATGGAAAGTGGGCTCTCTACGTACTTTTGAATGGCGCGGCGCAAGGGGCGGGCGCCGAAGGCAGGATCATACCCCTCCTTGGCGAGCCACTGGCGGGCGGCGTCGGTCAATTCAACGGTGATGTTGTATTCGTTCAACCGATCCTGCACTTCCTTCATCTGCAGAATGACAATCTCTTCCATTTCTTCCAGTCGCAGCGGGGAGAACATGATGATCTCGTCGACGCGGTTCAGGAACTCGGGCCGGAATGCGCCCTTCAATGCCTTCTCGACCTTGTCGTGCGCCTCACGCTCTTCATTAGTTGCCCTGGACTGCAGGAAGCCCAGCGCGCCGCCCTTGCGAACGTACTCGGTACCCAGGTTCGAGGTCATGATCAGAACGGTGTTGCGGAAGTCCACAATGTTGCCCTGCCCGTCTGTCAGGCGGCCGTCGTCCAGGATCTGCAGCAGCGCGTTCCAGACTTCGGGATGCGCCTTCTCGATTTCGTCGAACAGCACAACCCGGTACGGGCGTCTGCGGACGGCTTCTGTCAATTGACCGCCTTCCTCATATCCGACGTATCCCGGAGGGGCGCCGAACAGGCGACTGACCGTATGCTGCTCGCGGTACTCAGACATGTCGATGCGCACCAGCGCTTCTTCGTCGTCGAACATGAACCATGCAAGAGCTTTGGCGAGCTCGGTCTTACCGACACCCGAAGGTCCGATAAAGATGAACGACCCAATCGGACGGGATGGGTCCTTCAAGCCGGAGCGGGCACGGCGGATCGCATCGGAGATGGCGTGAATGGCTTCTTCCTGGCCGATGATGCGCTCGTGCAGACGAGCTTCCATGTGCAGAAGCTTTGTGGCTTC
>DATHTH010000009.1:0-16215 GCA_035463495.1 Anaerolineales bacterium
AGCTCATCGTCGGCAAGGTACTCGACAGCTTCATCCAGAGACATCTGCCTCGGAGGTGTCAGGCGGATCTCCATATCGCCGCGCGACGCACGTATGTTGGTGAGATGCTTTTTCTTGCAAACGTTCACCACGATATCGCCTGCCCGTGCGTTCTCCCCGACCACCATGCCTTCATACACCGCTACCCCGGGACCATAGAACAGCGTGCCACGTTCCTCGGCAGATTTCAATGCGTAGGCAGTGGTGTCCCCCGCTTCCCAGGCGACCAGGGAGCCGGTCGTGCGCGTGGACATGGGTCCAGCCATCTCGTCATAGCCGTGGAAGATGGTGTGCATCACGCCCGCGCCGCGCGTGGATGTGAGGAACTGATAGCGGAAGCCGAGCAGCCCACGCGTCGGAGCGATATAGACCATGCGAGTCATACCCTGACCGGCATCCTGCATGTCCATCATCTGCCCGCGGCGTGCCCCGAGCATTTCCACCACTGCGCCGACCGTTTCATTGCTGGTCTCGATATGCACTTCTTCATACGGCTCGAGCAGCGCCCCATCGTCTGCGCGGTGGAAGATCACTTCGGGGCGTGAGACCTGGAACTCATACCCCTCGCGGCGCATGGTCTCGATCAGGATGCCGAGGTGCAGCTCACCTCGACCTGAAACAAGGAAATTTTCGGCGGATTCGGTCTCCTCGACTCGCAAAGCCACATTAGTGCGGAGCTCCTCGAACAGGCGCTCGCGCAGGTTGCGAGAGGTACCCCATCTACCCTCGCGGCCCGCAAACGGAGCGGTGTTCACCCCAAACGTCATGCGGACGGTTGGCTCCTCGACCCTGATCGTGGGCAAGGCAAGAGGATTGACGGGGTCGGCGAGCGTCTCACCGATCGCAATTCCCTCCAGGCCGGCTAGGGAAACAATATCTCCCGCGCTCGCCTCGGTGATCTCGACTTTGTTCAGGCCCTGAAAAGTATAGAGATACTTGGCAGATTCAGGAAGAATACGCCCATCGAGGGTCAATCGAGCAAGCCGTTGACCGGCTTTGATCTTACCGGCAAAGACGCGTCCAATGGCGGTGACGCCGCGATAATCGTCGTAGCCCAGAGTAGTCACAAGCAGCTGCAGCGGCGCGTCGGGATCCACTCTGGGCGCAGGAATGTGATGCAAGATCACGTCGAAGAGCGTCGCCAGGTCAGCACCCAGTTCTGGAGTGAGCCCGGCGCGTCCGGTCGTCGCCTGAGCGTAGATCACGGGGAAGTCCGCTTGTTCTTCGGACGCGCCCAGCTCGATGAAAAGGTCAAACGTCTCATTGAGAACGCGCGAGGGCTCGGCATCCTTGCGATCTACTTTATTGATCACCACAACAGCCTTGTGTCCCATCGCGAGCGCCTTCTTGAGCACAAAGCGGGTTTGCGGCATGGGGCCCTCGGCGGCGTCCACCAGCAGCAGGACGCCGTCCACCATGTTCATAACGCGTTCTACCTCCCCTCCGAAATCCGCGTGACCGGGGGTATCCACAATGTTGATCTTGACGGGCTGGTTCGTCTTGGGGTCGACCAGAGAAATGGCTGTATTCTTGGCAAGGATCGTAATGCCGCGCTCGCGCTCCAGGTCGTTGGAATCCATGACGCGTTCCGCAACCTGCTGGTTCTCACGGAACGTATGGGACTGGCGCAGCAGCCCGTCCACGAGGGTGGTCTTGCCGTGGTCTACGTGCGCGATGATGGCGATGTTTCTTAAGTCAGTTCGTTCAATTTGCATTCGGTTACCTATTTCAAATGACGTTGCTAGGAGCCGCTGGTCGAGTAGGCAGAGTGTTCTTCAAGACCGAGGCGACGATGCAACACCTGTGCTGAAGTGCGGTGCCAGTGTCTCCTCAGTTCCAGGGGGTTGCTTCGCCTGCGGCTCGCAACGACATGTCCTTTACACACACAAAAACCCCCGACGGGGAGGCCGAGGGTTTTACGTGAAAAACAAATCATTCGGCGTGCGGACAGTATTTTATCAGATAGTTTGAAATTTGAGCAGGGAATGTTATAATAGTTTTACTATGCGTTACGAAAGATCGGAGAACAATCTCCTGTGCATCGGTGTACGTGGATTTGATTATGAGGGGTTCCTATTTACGCGCCTGCTGCCCGACGATAAGTAATTGTCTTTCGCGTTTCCGTTAGGACGCCGCAGGTGCAGCCTGCGGTGTTTTTGTTTAAGCTAACCTCGTTGGTCGAGTAGCCCCGTGTTTGTTCGGGCATATCGAGATCAACAAGCAAGATCACACATCACGTTTTTTAGCCTGTTACTGCTGGTCTCGATACGAGCGAAAGAACATCGCTCTACTCGACCAGGCATGTAAGATAATAATTGGAGTACCCATGATCTCGATCACCGTTTCAAATGCCACCCTCATCCTCGGCGCATCTGCCATCTTCCGCGACTTGAGCTGGGAGATCCAGCATGACCAGAAGATCGGTCTCATCGGTCCCAATGGCGCCGGGAAATCCTCCCTGTTCAAGCTAATTATCGGAGAGCACGCGCCGGAAAAGGGCGGGACAGTCATCAAAGCGAAGGGCGTGACCGTTGGCTATCTGCCGCAGCACCCGGAATTCGAGCCTGAAAAGACAGCTCTCGCGCTAGCGTTGCAGGGCAATCCCCGCATAGCAGAGATCGAACGCGAATTGCAGCGCCTGGAGGAAAAACTTGGAACGCCCGAGGTCTATAACAATGCAAAGGCGCTGGAACGTGCCCTGGATGTGCAGCACAAGCTTCTGGAAGACTATGAGTCACTTGGCGGGGTGAACTATGCCTCGCGCGTCTGCGAGGTCCTGCGCGGGCTGGGACTGCCTGAATCGGATTTTGAAAAACCCATCCGTGTATTAAGCGGGGGGCAGAAGAAGCTGATCGGGCTGGCGCGGCTGATGCTGGCGCGTCCCTCCGTGCTGCTGCTGGACGAGCCGGACAACCATCTCGACATGCCGGGCAAAGCCTATCTGGAGAAACTGATCAATGAATACCCGGGTGCGGTGGTTATCATCTCCCATGACCGCTATATCCTGGATGCGGTTGCAACCCATATTGCTGAGATCGAAGACGGCAAGATCACAACATTCACCGGCAACTATACCGAATATGTCCTGGAGAAAGAAGAACGGCTGGCGCGGCAGGAAGAGCTGTACCAGATTCAGCAGCGTGAGATCAGCCGGCTGGAAATGGCAATGAAAAGGTACGCTATGTGGGGCAAAGTGTACGATAACGAGAAGTTCGCCAAAAAGGCGAAGACGATGCAAAAGCGGCTCGACAGGATGGACAAGCTTGAAAAGCCTGTTCTCGAGCGCCGCAAGATGGATTTTGCGATCCATGGCTGGCGCGGCTCGAGCCAGGTGTTGGAGTTGATCGAGGTAAGCAAGTCGTTCCAAAATCCAGATCTGAGCCCCAGACCCGTTCTTCAGAACATCAATTTCCTGATCCGGCACGGGGATCGGGTGGGATTGATCGGCGCAAACGGTGCGGGGAAGTCTGTGCTGCTGCGCCTGATACTGCATAAAGAGCAGCCGACCGCCGGAGAGATCAAGATCGGTCCCAGCGTCAAGGTTGGTTACTATGCGCAAGAGCATGACACCCTGGATTTCAATCAAACCCTGATCGACGCGGTGCGGCTGGCCGGCAACATGAGCGAATCGAATGCGGTGTCCTTCCTGATCCGCTACCTTTTCACGTACCAGCAAGCCACCCAGCGGGTCGGGTCTCTTTCGGGCGGCGAGCGCAGCCGACTGCAGCTGGCGCTGCTCGTGCTCTCGGGCGCCAACTTCCTGTTGCTGGACGAACCGACCAACAATCTGGACATTGCCTCGGCAGAGGTCCTGGAAAACGCGCTTTACGACTTCAACGGGACGGTGCTGGTCATCTCGCATGACCGATATTTCCTCGACCGAACGGTCAACCGCATCTTCGCCCTCGAGGATGGGACCATCACGGAGCATATGGGAGGCTATAGTGACTACGCCGCCCGCGTATCAGCCCCTGCCAACGGCCGAAAACCGGCTGAGAACACAAAAACTGCGCTCGGATAGCCCACGGGAGCCGCAACAGGGTTCGATGGTATAATTTTTTCCCGTATGCAACAAGACCCATCAACTCAAAAATCACAGATCTGTCCCACCTGCGGAACCAGACTGAGTGAGAATGCTACTCGCTGCCTGGTCTGTGGCACGGAGCTCACTGCAAAGGCAGCGGTCAAATCGAAAAAAGCGGAAAAGGGGATGGAGGCAACCCGCATGCCCGAGATCACCCTGAGCCTACCGGCGGCATTAGGCGCCCTGGCTTTAGTCTTGCTCATCGGCGCGGCTGCTGTCTATTTCAGTCTGCGGGCCGGCATCACGGGCGCGACGATCACAGAACCTACGGCAGAAGGCACGGCAACGGCTACCGCCACGATTACGCTCGAACCGACCGAGACACTGCCTCCCACCGCCATCCCAACCGAAACCCCTTTACCCCCGTTCGACTACACCGTCCGGGATGGTGATACCTGCTTGCTGATCGCCACCAACTTCGGCGTATCTGTACAGAGTATTATTGTGACCAATCAGTTATCAGCGCAGTGTTTTGTTTCGGTTGGACAGGCATTGAAAATTCCCTACCCCACGTCCACGCCTGCGCCGCCACCCACAGATGTCCCCAACGAAGCTACACAGACGGCGCAAGCATGCGAAAAAGTGCCGTATACGGTGCAAGAGAACGACACGCTGTCCAGCATCTCGTTCAATTACAACGTTCCACAGGATGCGATCAAGTTCTACAATGGTCTGCCCACGGACAATGTACTGATCGGACAGACGATCCTGATACCCCTATGTGAGCGGTTTGCCACGCCGGGCCCCACTCCTACTGCGACGCCTCCGCCTCCCTACCAGGCGCCGAACCTGCTCCTGCCGGCAGACGGGGCCGCCTTTACCCTGGCAAATGACGTGGTCACCCTGCAATGGGCTTCCATCGGGAATTTGCGCGAGAATGAGCGCTATCAAGTGACCGTCGTAGATGTGACCTCCGGCCAGGCAAGGCGCATCACGGAGTACGTGTCGGATACGAAGTTCATCGTCCCCACCTCATTCCGCCCAAACGATAATCTGCCACATGTCATCCGCTGGTGGGTGACCACAGTCCGTCAGAGCGGTGTAGACGAGCAGGGACAGCCGGTCTGGGAGTCTGCCGGTGCAGAGAGTGACCGCCGCGACTTCTCCTGGGTCGGGGTCGCCGTTCCGGGCGGGGCTGCCACCCCCACGCCGTAGCCGCAGACATAAACAACGTAGACTCCCTGCCGGTGACCGGCAGGGAGTTATCGTTACGGAGGTGTTGTGGATATACGATCCTATAACCGTGAGGCGTGGAATCGCGAGGTCGAGGGCGGCAAGAACCGCTGGTCGAAGCCTGTCGACTCGGAGACGATCGCAAACGCCAGACGCGGCGAATTTTCGATCTTGCTGACGGAAAACATCCCCGTCCCGCAAAGATGGTTTCCACCTCTCAAGGGAACAGACGTGCTTTGCCTGGCATCCGGCGGCGGACAGCAGGGACCCGTACTGGCCGCAGCGGGCGCGAATGTGACGGTCTTCGATAACTCTCCTGCCCAGTTAAGCCAGGACCGCTTCGTGGCGGAGAGAGAATCGCTCTCTCTCCGCACCGTCGAGGGCGACGCAGCAGATCTCTCCATCTTTAGAGATGAGTCCTTCGACCTGGTCTTCAATCCGGTCTCAACCGTCTTTATGCCGGATGTACGCCGCGTGTGGAAGGAATGTTTTCGAGTTCTCCGTCACGGCGGGATTCTAATGACCGGCTTCATGAACCCCGTACATTACATTTTCGATCTCTACAAAATGGATGAGGGAAACCTTGAGGTGTCCCATCCTATCCCCTATTCGGATCTAACCAGCCTCTCAAAAGAAGACCTGGACGAACTCATCCAGAAGGGATTGCCGGTTGAATTCGGGCACTCGCTCACCGATCTGCTGGGCGGGCAGTGCGACGCTGGCTTTGTGATCACCGCTATGTATGAAGACTACATGCTCGACTCTCCCTTGCATAACTTTCATCCTAATTACCTGGCGACGCGGGCAATTAAACAATAGTTGGATTTCACTTTTATTCTTGCATCGTTGTTTGCTATGCGCATTTGCACGATATAACATGAAATCCCGACCCCCGTTATATCCTATAAGAGAAACGAGTTCTTGAAAACTCGCTCAATACGAAAGGAGAATATGCAATGGGTCTTTTATCTTGGCTGATCGTAGGTTTGATCGCCGGCTGGCTTGCCAACCAGGTCATGCGGCGCGGTCGCGGGAATGCCGTGACGGATATCGTCGTCGGTATCCTGGGTGCGCTTGTGGGCGGCTTCCTGGCGGCTGAATTGTTCGGCGTGAACAATGCGGTCAATGGGATCAACGTCGGCAGCATCGTGGTAGCGTTCCTGGGAGCAATCGTTGCTATCGCCGTGGTGCGAGCCCTGCCCGGTCGCTCGCCGCTCTAAAAACCAATCACATACTAGTGCTGTAACTCGAAGCGGGCTGTCTTTTTGACAGCCCGCTTTGATTCCTGGAGTTAATCCCACAAATCAAAACGCAGGGCTTGGAACAGCCCTGCGTTTCTTGTCACTTAGACATTCAGGTCAGACTCTCTGACTCTAGTTTAGTTCATTGACACGGTCCCTGCCTGGAGGCGAGACCGGGCTGAACGCGCCAAGGTAGTTGAGGAACGCCTGGAGATCGTTACCGCCATCAAGCCGCGGCGCAGTCACCGTACGGAACGTAGTGAAGTTATCACCACCATCGGCAAGGAAGTTGTTCACGGTGACCATATAGGTCGCAGTCGGTTCGAGTGGGACGCCGTTCAGCTTCACATTCGTAACGGTGGCAGTACAGGTGCCTCCCACAAAAGTCTTCGACAGATCATAGGTGAAACCCTGTGACACGCCAAGGTGCAGGAAGGGACGACTTGAACCCGCCGGCTGGCATTGCTGCTGCAGCACCGAAATGATCTGTGCGCCGGTCATCGGGAATGTGACCAGGGTGTTGCCGAATGGCTGGACGGCAAACGCTTCCGCAAAGGTGACCACACCATCGCCCTCACCAGCAGGACTGCTTGCGTAGGTCAGATTGGCGCGAACCCCGCCAGGATTCATGAACGCGATCTGGGCACCGTTGGCGGACGTTGACCACAATTGGGCATCCGCGATCAGGTTACCCAGATTCGATTCGACGGCACGATTATCTTCGCCGTTCACGCCGCGGTTGATGTCGGCCGTGATCCTACCGACCACAGTGGTGCCGGCGGCGCCAAAGAGTGGCGTCCATTTTTCGATCACAGCGGTGACCGCCGGGTCAGGAGTGAGAGTCGCCCGGTCGACCAGATGATTGGTCGCCGTGCTCAGGTCGCGGCGCACATCGTTGGTGCGCTTATCCAGGACCAACTGCACTTCGGACACGATCCGACCAAATGAGTAGGCGCTGGTGACGATGCGGGGCTGACCGGCCGAATCGTTGATCCTGCAGTTGTAAGGCAGGTGTGTGTGACCGGTGATCAACACATCGATCGCCGGATGGAGCGCGTTGTTGATCTCGACAATCGGTCCGGAGATACCAGCACAGGCGTTAAAGTCACCCGGAGGAGGCGTCTGCGAGCCACCTTCGTGCAGCAGAACGACAATGGCATCCACCTTCTGTGCCTTCAAGATCGGAACCAGAGCATTTGCTGTCTCAGCTTCATCGAGGAAATCCCACCCTTGAATGCCAGAAGCGGCGACGAGAGTATCGGTTGCTTCAAGGGTCATGCCGATGAAGCCAACCTTGATGCTTTCGAACCTCTCGATCCAGTAAGGCGGCAAGGGAGTTTCGCCGGTGTCTTCATGGACAACATTCGCCGCCAGCCACTGGAAGTTCGCGCCCGCAAATGGAGCGTCCGGGAAATAACAACCGTCCACAGGATGACAGCCGCCGTGCTGCATGCGGAGTAGCTCCGTGACGCCCTCATCGAACTCGTGGTTACCCACGCTCGACACGTTCAACCCCATCGCATTCAAGGACTCGACGGAGGGTTCGTCATGGAAAAGCCCGGAGAAGGCTGGTGAGCCGCCAATCAGGTCGCCCGCGGCTACGGTGAGGCTGTATTTGTTCCCTGCGCGCAATTGCGCGAGTTTTGCTGAAAGATATTCCCCGCCCCCCGCCGGCACGCCCTCCACGTTACCTGCGTCATTCGGCAGAACGTGCCCGTGATAATCATTAAACGCCAGCAGCTGTAGCTGAACAAGCTGCCCGGGTGGATCGGCTTTCTTCGCCGTCGCCCCGGTCGGCGCGAGAAGCATGGCAAGGATTACCAGGATCGAAAAGAAGCGAACAGACTTTATCATTGGAATCTCCTCTATGGTTAATCAATGACACAAAAACAACGGGATTGGAAGATAAAACGGCCCTAACGCTTTTGTCCAGCGCACCTCCTTGAATTGGTCTTGATTAGTGCAACCCCTGTTAGGAACATTATACATGAAGTAGCCCACGGCTTACGCAGGCTGTAACCTTTACGTTTCGCATGAGTGTTTCTTTCATCGAAATCAAAGCGCAGGGCTGCCAACAGCCCTGCGCTTTTAACATTCAGTTTTGCGTTCTTAACTATGGAACAACTGTAATACGGTTTTGCAGACCGGGCGCAACCGGTGAATTTGCGGCAAAATAAGCCTCAAAGGCATCTGTATCAACAGCACCACCGAGGCGGTTGGTGCCTTGCGCTAAGACACTGAAGTTATCGCCGCCATCAGCCAGGAAACTATTGACTGTCACACGGTAGCTGGTGTTTGGATCCAACGGTACGCCGTTTAGCATGATATTTGAAACTTTGTTTCCGATCGGCGCGGACTGGCTCCACGTATAGCTGAACCCATTCGAAACTTGCAGGATCCGGTTTTGACCAGCGGCTGGATTGTTGAACTGCTGTTCGAGAACGGCTTTGATCTGGGCGCCAGTTAATGTCATGGTGACCATGTTATTGCCGAACGGTTGGACGGCAAACATCTCACCGTAGGTCACTTCGCCAGGAGCTTCACCACCACTACTTGCAGCATAGACAAGATTAGTGCGAATGCCGCCAGGGTTCATAAAGGCAATTACAGCACCGCCCAGGCTCGGATCGGCTGTAGCGGCCAGTTGACCATCGGCAATCACATCGCCCAGCGCTGATTCGCCGGCTGCATTCGCCGTCGAAGTAATATCAGCCGTGATGGAACCAATTACGCGATTTGCAAGCGGCGCCGCAATGGTGTTATAGCGGTCAATCAGAGCAGTTAACAGATTGTCCTTAGGAACATCGCGCGTCACGATACGGTTGTCGGCGACCATCCGGGTCACCTCACCAGTGTTTCGATCGATCGTCAAATCGATCTTGGTGACGAGACGACCGAATGAGAACGCGCTGGTGACGATCTTGCCATCGATGACACAATTATACGGTTGGTGCGTGTGCCCGCTGACCACCACATCCACTTCATCGTCGAATCGATTGACGATGTCGATAATGGGCCCGGATACGCCGGAACATCCATTGTAATTGAACGTTGCCGGAGAGCCGCCTTCATGGATCAACACAACAACGGTCTCAATCCCTTTTTTCTTGAGCTCGGGAATGAGCGCGTTGACCGTAGCGGCTTCATCTTTGAAATTCAGCTCGGAAATCCCGGACGGGGTCACGATGCTGGGTGTGCCTTCCAGGGTCATACCGATAAACGCGATCTGCGTCCCCTTGAAAGCACGGATCTTGTAAGCCGGGAAAATCGGCTTGTCATTGTTCTTCCAGGTCACATTCGCAGCCAGGAACTGGAAATTCGCGCCTTCAAAACCATCGCCATCCAGACAGCCATCGATAGGATGGCAGCCGCCCTCCTGCATGCGGATGAGCTCATACACGCCCTCATCAAACTCATGATTGCCAACCGCATTAAAGTCCAGTCCAATCAGGTTGAAGGCTTCGATGGTTGGCTCATCGTGGAACAGCGCGGAAAGCAGTGGGCTCGCGCCGATCATATCGCCAGCCGAGACTACGACCGTATTAGGGTTGAGCGCTCGCAGGTTGTTAATATGAGTAGCCAGATATTCTACGCCGCCAGCATCGATGGTTCCCACCCGTCCTGAAGAACCCGAGGGCGGCAGTAAATTGCCGTGGAAATCATTGAGTGCGAGAATCTGGACATCCACCGTCCCGGATGGTTTTGCTCCTGCAGAGCCCACAGCGGTAACCAACAGAATTACCATTACAATGAGCGAAAAAATACGCACAGATTTTTTCATTGGAATCTCCTGTATTTCACTGAAATGTTCGGAATGAAAAGATGAAACAATCCCCTTCTTTTTTGCCCGGTGCACCTCCTTGAACTTGTTCTTTGATTTTGCAAAGGCATTCCCGGGACATTATACATGAGTCCGCTTTCGGGCTTTCCAATTGTAACCTTTCGGTGTTCGAGCTGTGTTGCTTTTTTCGATTTGAGCGCGTAGAATCGGGAAACCAATCCCGTAAACTTCTATCTTGCCATTCCGGCGGACCGCACCCGAGCCGGGTTCGGGCCCCGAGCGAAAGGAGGTGTACCGGAGCGAACACTCTGGACGTTTCTGCATCGCTGGCGATCCCCTCATAGATGCAATTCAAGACAGGTCGCGTGTATTCCAATCAAGGAGAATAACCTGTGACAGCAAAATTCATCAAACTGATGGGCATCTTTGCCATCCTTCTGCTCATGAGCAGCACTGCCCTGGCGGCAGGCCCTGTACTGCAAGGACTGGAACAAGCCCAGGGGGCAAGCCGCGCAGGTAGCGCGGGCACCTATACAAATCCGTTACCTATTCAAATCCCCGGCGATGGCCTGGTGGAGAGCTGCGCCGACCCAACGATCATATACGGTCAGACGCCGGACGATCCCTACTGGTATATGTATTGCACAACCGATCCATTGAACGACGAAGACAAGACTGGCGACAACTTTAATTTCCACCTGATCCCGATGCTGCGCTCCTCCGACCTGGTCAACTGGGAGTATATGGGCGATGCGTTCGCCGAGAGACCCGGATGGGTGGCCGATGATGCCGGCCTCTGGGCGCCAGAAATCCAATTCTTCAATGGTCAGTATTACTTATATTACGGCGCCTCGTGGACCGATCTGCCGGGCGGTGGGAGTGCGATCGGTGTGGCGACCGGCCCCACTCCACTTGGACCGTGGACGGATAGTGGCGCGCCGGTGGTCGAGCCCCACGCGCCAGGCTGCTGCCCTGGCGATAAGCGCTGGGTGTTTGACCCGGAGGTCGTGGAGGCAGACGGACAGCGTTACATCTTCTATGGCAGCTACTTTGGCGGGATCTCGGCACGTGAGTTGAGCGAGGACGGATTGACTTCGGATCCATCCACCCAAGTCCAGATTGCGATTGCCAACCGCTATGAGGGCGCGGAAGTTGAATTCCACGACGGTTACTGGTATCTGTTCGTCTCCGCCACGGATTGTTGTAGAGGCCCACTGACCGGCTATAGCGTTTTCGTGGGACGCTCGGAGAATATCCTGGGACCGTATGTCGATCGCGACGGAGCCTCATTCTTATCGGGGCGCGTGGGCGGGACGCCCGTGCTCAGCATGAACGGCAATCGCTGGGTGGGTCCCGGGCATAACGACGTCTTCCAGGATTTCAGCGGCCAATGGTGGACGGTTTATCACGCCATCGACCGTAATGATCCATATTTTGAAGGCGCGGTCGGCTTCACGAAGCGTCCGGTGTTGCTGGACGCTCTGGATTGGGTGGATGGCTGGCCAACCGTGCGTGGCGGAGCGTGGATTTCTGATACGCCGGAGCACGCGCCTGCTGCGCAGCCTGGCATGAAGACACAATATCGTCTCAGGACTCCGAATCCCGATCGGACGGGCAATCTCATCGGGTCGCTCTCCGATGAATTCAACGGCGCTCTAGGAGGACAGTGGAGCTGGGTCCGTGAGCCCGCTTCGAATAGCTATTCCATCGACGCAGACACATTCAATTGGCAAACGCAGGCAGCCGATCTACACCAGGATAACAACAGCGCATCCGTGCTGGTGGAGGCTGCACCGAACGGCAACTACGTTGTCGAAACGCGCCTGAGGATCAACCTGCCGGCGGAAGGCTGCTGTTTCAATTTCGTCCAGGCAGGCCTGGTCATTTACGGGAACGATGACAACTACGTCAAGCTGGTGGAGGTCTCGATCTGGGAGACGCGCCAGACGGAATTTGCGAAGGAGCTTTTCCCTGTCCCAGCTGGCTATCCTCGTTACGGAAACACAGTGGTCAGCGCGCCCGGTGACTGGGTCTACCTGCGCATCGTGAAGCGGACACACGCAGGGGAAGAACACTACACTGCCTACACCAGCCTGGACGGCGTGAAGTGGAACCGAGGTGGTACGTGGACTCACCAGCTCGGCTCGAACGCACAGATCGGGTTAGTGTCCATGGGCGGCTCAGGCTTTACCGCTGAGTTTGATTACGTGCGGGTGTATCGGCTACGGTAAGACACCCTTATAAGAAAGAATACGGCGGGTTCCACTCTGTGGAACCCGCCGTGCTTATCTTTTGTCTAATCGCTCCAATACATCTAATAACTTTTCCTGCCAGTCATCGTCGCGCCCGAATGAAGCCCAGTAGGCATTTCTCCCGCCGCGAATGCCTGGTCCCAGGTCTGGCAGCCGGGCTCCATCTTTATCATCGGCGGAGGCGGGATAGCGCAGGACGACCTGTCCGCTCTCCCAGTTGATCGCAGACAACCCTGCTTCCTCCGCCCGGAGCTTGACACGCATCTGGTAGAACAGGTTCTCCACCATCTCGGGCAATTCCCCGAAGCGGTCCTGAAACTCGGACGCCAGGGCATCGATCTCGGTCTCATCGCGCAGGTCCGCGATGCGGCGATAGAGGCGCAGGCGCAAGTCCTGATCGGCAATGTAATCCGCGGGGATACCGACCGCCAGCGGCAGATCTACATTGACCGGCATGGAGATTGGTTGTGTCAGGTTCGCCAGGGCTACGTCGATCTTTCTTCTATCATCTTTCCCGTCCCCATCTTTCCTTGCCGTCTCGATCCTCCTGATCTGCCTGACCGCATCTGCAAGCAGCCGCGTATAGAGATGGAAACCCACCGCCTGGATATGCCCGTGCTGGCGGGTCCCGAGCAGTTCGCCCGCGCCGCGGATCTCAAGGTCCCGCATGGCAATAGAATAGCCTGCGCCAAGCTGTGTGTTCTCGGCAATGACCTCAAGCCGCTGCTGACCTTCAATGGTAGGATTCAGCTTCCGGTGGCGGAAAAAATATGAGTATGCCCTTGCCGCTCCCCGCCCCACGCGGCCGCGCAGCTGGTAAAGCTGTGCCAATCCAAAGGTGTCAGCGCGGTCCACGATCAGGGTGTTGGCGTTCGGAATGTCGAGGCCCGACTCGATAATCGTCGTAGAGAGCAGCACGTCCGTCTCACCCGCATTGAAGCGATGCATCACGTCCGCGAGCTGGTTCTCGGGCATCTGCCCGTGCCCAACATCCACGCGAGCTTCCGGCACCAGCTGGTGGAGGTGCGCCTTCATGGCATCGATCGTATTGACACGGTTATGGACAAAGAAGATCTGCCCGCCGCGCTCGAGCTCACGCAAGATCGCCTGGCGGACGAGCTTGGGCGAATAGGGACCTACGTGCGTCACGATCGGCAGGCGCTCCTCGGGAGGTGTGTTAAGGTTCGAGATATCGCGCACGCCTGTCAACGCCATATACAGGGTGCGCGGGATGGGTGTGGCGGTCAGGGTGAGAACATCCACTTCGGTACGCAGTTTCTTCAGGTGCTCCTTGTGCGTGACGCCGAAGCGCTGCTCCTCGTCAATGATCACTAACCCCAGATCCTTGAACTGCACATCGGCGGAGATCAGGCGGTGCGTGCCGATGACAATGTCGATCTCACCTTTCGAGAGCCGGTATAGAATCGAGGTCTGTTCGCGCGGCGTCCGGAAGCGCGACAGCATCTCCACCTGCACCGGGAAGGCAGCCAGCCTTTGTTGGAAGGTCTCGTAATGCTGCTGTGCCAGCACCGTGGTCGGCACGAGGATCGCAACCTGCTTGCCGTCCATCACCGCCTTGAAGGCGGCGCGCAGAGCGACCTCCGTTTTTCCGTACCCTACATCTCCACACAGCAAACGGTCCATGGGACGGACGGATTCCATGTCGCGCTTGATATCTGTCAGGGCGCGTTTCTGATCTTCGGTCTCCACATAGGGGAAGGAATCCTCCAGCTCCTTCTGCCAGTTCGTATCGGGCTTGAAAGCATGACCTCTGACCACATTGCGCCGCGCATAGAGATCCAGCATCTCCTGCGCCACCTCGAGCACAGCCCGCTTGACGCGGCCCTTCTTCTCCTGCCACTCCGTCCCGCCGAGGCGGTCGAGGGCCGGTACGGCGCCTTCCGCACCGACGTAACGCGTGAGCCGGTCCGCCTGGTGAACGGGCACATACAGCTGCCCGCCGCCATCGTATTCGACCGCCAGGAACTCGCGCGTGTGCCCATCCAGCTCGCGCTGGACAAGGCCGCCGAAGCGTCCCACGCCATGGTCGATGTGCACCACATAGTCACCTACCTGCAAGTCTGCATATACCGACTCGGGCGTCTCGGCGACGGGTCGCTGGCGCGTGCGCGGCTGAGGCCGCTCCCAGCCGAAGATTTCCGAATCCGAAATCAGATGCAGGGTCGCTGCGCCCCCTTCCTGGAGGACAAACCCCTCCGATACCGAAGCTTCGACAAAACGGGGATTGTCGGCTTCCGGCTGGTGTCCATCGGATTCGAGCCAGAGCTCCTCGAGACGGGATGCCTGCCGGGACAGGATGATCGCCTGTTCGCCTTTTTCGACGATTGCACCCAGGTACTCGATGAACGGCTTGAGCCGTCCCCCGAAGCGCTCATCGTGAGCGAAGGCAGAAGACAGCATGTGCTCTGAGTCCTCATCATGCTGGCTGGTGGAATGACCGAGCTCGACGAATGACCGGTCGTGCAGGTTGTCCAGCAGCTCGGGCCAGGTCACATAAGGGAGCGGGAAGTCGGCAGACAGGATCTCCTCGGCAATGCTCTCCTGCCGGAGCTTGACTGCCTGCTCCTCGACTTCTGCTACCATACCTTCGACGATGGAAAGGTCATCGACCAGGACGAGTGCCTTCTGGGGCAGATAATCTAACAGGCTGGCGGACTGTTCGTGCAGAACAGGAATATGGAATTCGGAGAGCTCGGTATTCGATATTCGATCATCAGTATCCGCGCGGGTGTCCATATTCCGAGTATCGACTCCCAAATCTCTGGCAATATACTCACGCGCAGGCGTAATCAGGATCTCATCCAGATTTTCGACAGTCCGCTGCGTGGCGGGGTCAAAGCGCCGGATGGTTTCGATTTCATCCCCAAAGAAATCCAGTCGCACAGGCAGCGGCGCAGCCTGCGTCCAGATATCCATCAATCCGCCGCGCCGGGAGAACTGCCCCGGTTCGAGCACTGTGTTGACGCGCTGGTAGCCGATCTCTACCCAGGACCGCAGGAGCGCATCCGGCTGGACCGGCTGCCCGGCGGTTAGCTTTTTGCAGGCTTTCAGGAAATCCCGGCGCGGCATGGTACGCGTCATGAGCGAACGAGCCGAGGTCACAAAGATGGGTGGAATTTCCGGCTTGCGCGCGAACGGCAGATGATACGATGCCAGCGCAGTGAGAGTCTGGAGGCGCTCGCGGCGCGTGGTCACTCCCCAGGCAGCCTGCTCATAGAACAGGGGATTCGGCTCGGCAAAATGATAACGAGGCGACTTGACCCAGAAACCCAGCTCATCATACAAAGAGAGAGCATGGTCGGCGCGGTCGGTAATGAGCAGCACAGGCCGCTGCAAATCCTGATGCAGGGCTGCCAGGACAGGCAGGCGCGCGGCGCGCGGCAACGCCAGACCCGGTAGTTGTTTCCCATCTGTTTGAAGCTGCGTGAGCAGTCTCTGATATTGAGGGAGTTGACGAATTTTATCGAGCAGAATTTCCATAGAACCATGGGGTAACTATTGTGGTTACCTTACCCTTCAACCGAGCCATTGTATTTATTCATTGCCATATTCAAACCGTCCACCACAAAGGTCAACGCGGCGTCTGTGGCGCGGTCGATAATCTCCCGAAGGATCTTCATTTCA
>DATHTH010000010.1:0-6699 GCA_035463495.1 Anaerolineales bacterium
CGGCTATGTGGTCGCGATCCTGGCAGAGTTGGTGGGTACATTCTTCCTGCTCTTTGTCATCATGGGTTCCGCGGTCGACGGTCGCGCACCCGGCGGGTTCGCGGGATTGGCCATTCCGTTAGCGGTGGCTGCTGATATCCTTGTGTTCGGACCGGTCACCAACGTATCTCTCAACCCATTCCGTTCCGTCGCACCTGCCGTATTGCAGGTTGTCTTCGGCGGGACGTACAATCTGGCTCATCTGGCCGTATACTTTATTGGACCATCACTCGGAGCACTCCTCGGCGTTTGGGTATATGATTTCATCACGCGTGAAGAATCCACCAGGAAAAGTGTGATCGGTGAAGCCGCCAAGGCAGATCGCTGACATTCAGACCAGAAGGAGAAGACTGTGAAAAAGCTTATTAACAAACCTGAAGATGTTGTCCGCGAGGAACTGGAAGGGATCGCGATCGCTCATGCAGACCTCGTGCGCGTGTGCTACGAACCCAACTATATCTACCGAGCCGATGCTCCGATCAAAGGCAAGGTAGGCGTGATCTCTGGCGGTGGTTCTGGTCATGAACCTATGCACGGCGGATTCGTCGGCATGGGAATGCTGGATGCGGCCTGTCCTGGCGCGGTGTTCACCTCGCCGACCCCCGATCAGATGTTTGAAGCGACCAAGGCGGTCAACGGCGGCGCCGGCGTGCTGCACATTGTCAAGAATTACACCGGGGACGTGTTGAACTTTGAAATGGCGGCCGATCTGGCCCGTGCGGAAGGGATCGAAGTGGAAGCGATCATCACCGACGATGACGTGGCGGTAAAAGACAGCCTATATACGGCCGGCCGGCGCGGTGTCGGTGTGACGGTGCTTGCAGAGAAGATCGTCGGCGCGGCAGCCGAACAGCATCGTCCGTTGAAAGATGTTGCCGAATTATGCCGTAAGGTCAACGCCAATGGTCGCAGCATGGGCATGGCGCTGACCTCCTGTGTAGTGCCGCAAGCCGGTAAACCCACCTTCGATCTCCCGGAAGATGAAATGGAGATCGGTATTGGCATCCACGGCGAACCGGGGCGTACACGCATGAAACTTGGCACGGCAAAAGAGATCACCGAGATGTTGGCCAACCCCATTTTGGATGATCTCCCGTTCAAGAGTGGCGACTCAGTGCTCGCGTTTATCAATGGCATGGGCGGCACGCCATTGATCGAATTGTACGTCGTGTACAATGAACTTGCCAGGATCTGTGCCGGTCGCGGTGTGAAGATCGCCCGCAGCCTGGTCGGCTCGTATATCACTTCGCTCGAAATGGCCGGGTGTTCGATCACCCTCCTTAAGGTGGATGATGAACTCATTCGCTTGTGGGATGCACCGGTCAAGACGCCCGCCCTGCGCTGGGGAGTGTAATCGGATCGAGGATCCCATACCAAGGAGGCAGGTGGACGTTGCATCTGCCTCCTTCGATAAAAACCATTCACGAGAAGGATAGGTTGAGATGACAATTTCCCGGGATCAATTTATCGTATGGATCAAAGACTTTGCGGGGGTGATCGCGGAGAATAAGGAATATCTAACTTCGCTTGATTCCGCGATCGGCGATGCAGACCACGGCATCAATATGGACCGCGGCTTTCAGGCGGTGCTCACGAAATTGCCTGCCTTCCAAAACCAGGATATTGGTTCCATTTCCAGGAACATTGGCATGGTCCTGATCTCCACCGTCGGCGGCGCCAGTGGACCGTTGTATGGAACACTGTTTATGCAGATCGGTAAGGAGACCGCCGGGAAATTGGAACTGACCTTGAACGATTGGATCGCCGCCATTGACTCTGCCGTCAACGGCGTCATGATGCGCGGCAAAGCCAGTCTCGGCGATAAGACGATGTTGGATACCTTGATCCCGGCCCTGAATGCGTTGAAGGAATGCGCCTCCAGTGGTGCTGCTTTGGAGGACGCGTTGCAGGCTGCCGCGATTACCGCCGAACAAGGGATGCTTTCCACCACGCCATTGGTGGCAAAGAAAGGACGCGCCAGTTACCTGGGTGAACGAAGCGCCGGCACGCAGGATCCCGGTGCGACATCCTCCTATTACTTGCTGAAGACGGCCGCTCGCGCCCTGAGCAATCCCGCCTAAGTATAGATAAGGAAAACAGAGTGATCGGAATCGTGATCGTTTCGCACAGCGCAAAGCTGGCCGAGGGAGTCGTGGAACTGGCACGCAACATGGGTGGTGCAGAAGTGCGCATCCAGGCTGCCGGCGGCATCAGTATGGGGGATGGCACACTCGGCACAGACCCTATACTCATCCTGAAGTCCATCGAAGAAGTTTATTCGACGGACGGTGTTTTGGTTTTGATGGATCTGGGCAGTGCCATTTTAAGTTCCGAAATGGCGTTAGAGATGCTGCCCGAGGAAAAACGCATCCATATCGCTCTATGTGAAGCGCCGATCGTTGAAGGAGCAATTGCTGCCGCCGTCCAGGCTCGCATTGGAGGTTCTCTTGAACAAGTGCTCGCCGAAGCGCGCAGCGCCCTGCGCCCCAAAGCGACTCATCTAAATATTGAAGCAAATCAGACCAATGCAGTACAAACCGCAGATGTACATGATAACCGCCTCACGCTTCAATTCACTGTCAAGAACGCATTGGGACTGCATGCCCGCCCAGCAGCCCGCTTCGTTCAAACCGCAGGCCGATTTTCGCAGGAAACCATACTGGTCAGTAATCTCACCACCAAACATGGACCCGTCAATGCAAAGAGTATCAATAGCGTGATCGCACTGGGCGTGCGACAGGGTCATCAGATAGAAGTCAGCGCTTCTGGGCCGGACGCGCGCGCGGCGCTGGATGCGATCAAACTACTGGGAGAGGATCATTTCGGGGATGAAGAGGAATCGGTTACTTCTGAACCAATTTCATCCGCGCTCGACCATAACACTGATGATGCATCCTGCTTAAATGGAATCGCCGCATCGACCGGAATTGCCGTGGGGGCAGCTATTGTCCATCGCCCTGCCCCACCCGAAATACCCCAACATCAAATTGAAAATCCGGCGCAGGAGTGGGAGCGCCTTCTCGATGGCATCAACAAAACAAAAGTCGAGATCGAAAGCGATCGTAAGGCGGCTGCCTTCCGTGCAAATGGCAATGCTGCCGCGATCTTCGATGCGCACAAAATGTTCCTGGAAGACGAGGCTTTGCTCATACCTGCGCGCGAAAAAATATTCCAGGACAGGCAAAACGCCGCGCGGGCATGGCACTTCGCGGTGGAAAAGGTTTCGGCGAACCTGCACGGCATCGACGATTCGTATCTTCAAACACGCGCCAAGGATGTAGAAGATGTCGGCCGCCAGGTACTCTTGCATCTGCTGGGGTCTGCTCAGACATCCATCACAATGAAACAACCTGGCATCCTCGTCGCAGCTGACCTGACACCGGCTGAGACGTCCCGTTTGGAACCAGGTATTGTCCTGGGAATTTGTACGGCCTTTGGAGGTCCCACTTCACATACGGCCATCCTGGCCCGCGAGCTGGGCATTCCAGCGGTGGTCGGGCTGGGCGAACAAGTTCTGGCGCTGCGAGATGGACAGCGCCTGATTGTAGATGGCGGCTCTGGAACAATTTGGATCGACCCAGCTGCAGACGTCGTAGAACAATTTTCGGCAAAATCAGCTGACTGGCAGGAAGCAAAAAACAAAGCCCAACTGGATAGAATGACTCCTGCCACAACGCGCGATGGCAGGAAAATCGAGATCGCGGCGAATATTGGTTCCGTAGCGGGAGCCAGGAAGGCCATGGAGGCAGGCGCTGAGGCAGTAGGACTTTTTCGTACCGAATTCCTCTTCCTGGATCGTTCGACAGCCCCGGATGAAGAAGAACAGGTCCAGGTATATCGCGCCGTTGCACAAGCATTGGAGGGTCGTCCGCTTATCATCCGCACATTGGATGCGGGTGGCGATAAGTCCATTCCCTATCTGAATGTGCAGGCAGAGACGAATCCGTTTTTAGGATGGCGGGCAATTCGCCTGTGCCTGGCCCAGCCGGAATTGTTCAAGACCCAGCTCCGAGCCATACTGCGTGTGGCTGCGGAGTCTCCGGTCAATGTCATGTTTCCCATGATCGCCACATTGGAGGAGCTACGCCGCGCCAAAACTCTTCTGGCAGATGCACAGCACGAGCTTGCTGTCCGTTCCGAATCGTATGCAAAAAAGATCGAAACAGGCATCATGGTCGAAATACCATCGGTGGCGGCCATGGCAGAGCAGTTTGCACGCGAAGTGGATTTCTTCAGTATCGGCACAAATGATCTGACACAATATACATTTGCCGTGGATCGCACGAACCCGAAAGTGGCAGCGCTGGCAGATGCCTGTCACCCGGCAGTCTTGCGCCAGATCCAACGCGTCGTTCAGGCGGCTCATTCCAATCAGATCTGGGTGGGGGTCTGTGGGGAACTGGCCGGTGACCCGCAAGCAATTCCCATTCTGCTGGGATTGGGGGTCGATGAATTGAGCATGTCATCGCCTGCAATTGCGACAGCCAAGCAAATCGTGCGAAACTGGTCATTGGCGCAAGCCAGGGAATTGGCAGAGCAGGCACTCCAGATGGACTCAGCCGCCGCCGTCAGAGCTTCAGCAGAGCGATGAGGACAACACTGGAAAGCAGCTTATGAGAGTGAAGATCAACTCATCATCAACTTGGGACGATATTGCAGTGCCTCTGCCAGATGCGCAGATTGAATTTTTTCACACCCCGACAGATCCGCGATCGTGCGCGCCAGTTTCAGGATGCGATGATAGGCCCGCGCCGATAAATTCAACTGCGACATCGCCGCTCGCATCAGGCTTTGACCTTCATCCTGCAACTTACAGAACTGTCGTATCTCCCCAATGCGCATGTCGGCATTACAAACGATATTCGATAACTCGATATTCGAATTTCGAATACTCGAATATCGTTTGATTTGCAGATCCCGCGCGGCTTGTACACGAGTCCGAATGGACGTACTTGTCTCCCCCGTTCGATCACCGCTTAGCTTTTCGTAATCGACGCGCGGCACTTCGATGTGGATGTCTATGCTGTCGAGTAGTGGACCTGAGATCCGCTTTTGATACTTCGTTACAACAGCCTGGGCACACGTGCACGGCTTTTGGGAATCCCCATAATAGCCGCACGGACAAGGATGTACGCAACTGGGATTTTTTGCCTTACATGGCTTCTACTGTCTTCAAAGCCATATCTAGCCCGTCGTCCAAAGACATCCTTTGTCCCTCGACAAACAGGGCCTCGAAAGCCGAATCGCCAAGAACAGCACGAGCACGCGCCCCGGCGCGGTCACAATATATCCTGGTAATTGGCTCTGCCGGCACAAGATCAGATGCCGTCTCAGAGGCAGAAATCGCGCCTAATATTTGCACGGCGATCTCGGGCTCCTCCAAGTACAGAAAGCCAAGTGTAATTTCAAGAGCCAGAACTTTATGTCCTTCAAGAAAATAATTTCTCAAGGAAAATGTCTCTCTGACATTTTGTCTGAACGCTTCGTGGTTTCCCTGTCGGTAAAAAAGATTGCTCAACTCCATGAGACGCATTGCGTTATACACATGCGATCCTACTTCGCGTGAGAGCTGCAATGCCTGTTCAAGATACTGCTGCGCTCGAGGTAAGTTACCCTCTTCCATGGCGAGCAACCCAAGCTGAGAAACACTAATAGATCTGAAATGCTTCTCGCCTAACAGGTTGCAGCGTTCTTGAGTCTTCATATAGATGGACCGCGCTTTTTGTATATCACCTTCCAACCACGCAATTGCGGCAAGGACAAAAGAACGCTCTCCAGGACGGCGAATACCCAGCTGCTTGCATAACCGGTCTGCTTCCTCGGCACTCTTCCTGGACTCCTCCAGCCGATTTACGGTAAAGAGCCAGGTAGCATAATGCGATAAAACATCCATCAGGACGACTCGCTCACCTGCCTTACGGGCGAGCTCGAGGCTTCGCACGAACCTGTCCTCAGATTTTTGTTGCGTCTGTGCGGCAAGTAATTCACTTAGATAGGGACTAAAATAGGCCAGCCAAAATTCTTCTTTGAGCGCTTGAAGTTCAGTAAGGCTTTGTTCCAATAAGAAAAAAGCTTGATCATAACTCTCTCCACGCCGCGCAACAGCAATGCCCACGTAAAACTTTGCAATGGCGATATCTTTTTTATCGGCAACTTCAGATGCCAGCACTAAACTCTGCTGTGCCGGAGCTAGCATATGCTTTAGATTACCCACCTGCCACTCAAGTGCTGCCTGCACAGCTAAGGCTCTGGATCGGCCAACTTTCAAGTTTTTCTTTTGTATCTGCGACGATTTTTCTAAAGATCTCTTTATGCAATTAAGTCCCTCTCTCCAGCGGCCCCGAATTTTCCAGAACCACCACAAGGCATTGCATAAACGAAGTGGGGACTCGGTTATGTCTTCATTCAGAGACCATTCAAATGCCAGACGCAGATTTGCATACTCGGCATCGATCACAGGCAGCCATTCTAATTGCTCAGGTCCCATCAAATGCGGACGGGCAGTCTCTGCAAGGCTCAAGAAGTAGTCTAAGTGCTTGTCGCACAATTTATCCCTCTCCCCTGACTCGACCAGCTTCTCATCTGCGTACTGCCTTATAGTTTCCAGCATCCGATAACGTGTCCCCACATGTTTTTTCTCGACAATCACCAGGGACTTAT
>DATHTH010000011.1:0-25972 GCA_035463495.1 Anaerolineales bacterium
GGCTTGAAAGATCCGGAGATCATTACGAAGGATATGCAAAAACCGTGGATCGTCCCGCCAAAGCTTGAGGCGCTGGAAGAGGTAATTTTAGGATAAGACAAACTAAACACAAAGGGCACGACGGTCACTAAGGTGGGTAGAAGGATGAGCAGAAACTCTTTCCATAGATTTTCCTTTGTGTCCTTCATGGTGAGAAGAATTTATGCACATCACTATTCGAGTTCCCGCCACATCTGCCAACCTCGGACCCGGGTTCGACTCGCTCGGCCTGGCGCTGGACCTTTGGAACGAGACGACGATGACTCTTGCCATCGAATACAGTGTCCAGGTAACCGGCGAAGGCAGAGAGCGGCTTTCGGCGGGGGAAAACAATATGATCATTCGCTCTGCGCAGCAACTCGCAGAACGCGTCGGGAAGCGTCTGCCTCCTTTTCATGTAGATAGCGTCAATCGCATTCCCCTGTCGTCAGGGCTGGGGTCTTCCGCCGCCGCCAAGCTGACCGGATTGCTCGGCGCGAATGTCCTGCTCGGCAAGCCGCTCTCCAGAGAGGAGATCCTGGAGCTAGCTACGAACATGGAAGGGCATCCCGACAACGTTGCACCTGCGCTCCTGGGTGGTCTGGTCGTATCGACGCTGGATAATGGAAAGGTCTTCACCCATAAGATCAACGTGGACGGCAGCCACAGTGCTGTGGGAAGTTTTGAGTCTCCTATCCAGGTCACCGTAGTGCTTCCGGATCTTCCCTACTCTACCCGCGAATCTCGCCTCGCATTGCCTGAACAGGTCTCGATGAAAGATGCGGTTCACAACATCAGCCGCGCCGTGCTGATTGCCGAGGCGTTTCGCAACGGAGATCTGGCGCTGCTTGGCAGGGCCATGACCGATACCCTCCACCAACCCTATCGTTTGAAGCTGATTCCCGGCGCGCCGGCAGCCATGGATGCGGCGAAGAAGGCAGGCGCCGCGGCTGTGGCGTTATCGGGCGCGGGTCCCAGCCTGATCGCCTTCTCCGCGGACGGGCATCCAGCTATCGGTGAGGCGATGCAGCGCGCCTTCAAGGACACAGGGCTCGAGTCTCGTATATTCCCGTTGAAGATGTCAAACCACGGCGCGGAAGTTCATATCTAGGACCGACTCAAGGACTCCTGTCGTTGATTTCGATACTGCGCTCAATCAACCAGAAACTCTTAATTCATTCTCCCACTCACGCGCGAATTTCAAGATCCGCGAACGGATATATGGGATGAACGGGTCGGCAACAGCCCGTCGCTCGCTGACCAGTTTCATTGCTTCTTCGGGGCTATAGCCCTGCGCGATCAATATGCAGGAGCCCATTGCTGGACCGCGGTGACGTCCGTAGGCACAGTGCACGTAGACCTTGCCTCCCAAAAGAATCGTCTCGAGCGCGGCGCGCGCCCCTGTGATCAGCTTGCCGGTCGGAAGCGGAAAAAAGGGACTGTCAATCGTGCGCAGCCAGAGGAATCGTATCGGCATCTCGTGCGGGTCGGGGTAGGGACTGCGCGAGAAGCGCATGTTGACCACCAGTTGTATCCCCAGCTCACGCAGACCATCATAATCGCTCGCCAGAGGCGTGTTGCCAATGAACAGGTCATCGGTGATATTTGAAAACTCGAACATATGGAAATGATAACAAAACTTTTTTAGAGAATTTTCATAATGTTAAGTAACGCCGCTGGTCGGGTAGGCAGCGCCACAGGCGGTCTGCCATACGGTGACCAGGAATGGAAACCAAGTTTGAAACTTGAAGTTGTGGTCTCGATACGCCCCATACTACTTCGACTTCTCTACCGCTCCACTCAGCGGGGCTACTCGACCCCCGTTTGGAAACTCATTTTTCTGCGCGCCTCTGCATGCCTCTATGTTTCGGTAGTTAGTTTTATGCTAAACTCGCCACATGGAAATCATTTCCTCCTCAATTGACACATCTTCCCCCGACTTCCAACAAAACAGCGAGCATCATAAAGAACTGGCAAAGGAACTCGAAGAACGCCTTGCACGCGTCCGCGAAGGCGGGGGTGAGAAATACCGCAAGCGGCAGGAGGAGCAGGGCAAGCTCTTCGTCCGGGAGCGGATCGACCGCCTGCTCGACCCGGGTTCGCCATTCCTAGAGCTGTCAGCTCTCGCTGCCTATGATCTTTACGATAATGAAGGTCCTGGCGCAGGCATCGTCACGGGCATCGGGCGCGTCTCGGACCGCGAAGTGATGATCGTCGCCAACGATGCCACAGTCAAGGGAGGCTCATATTTCCCGATGACGGTCAAGAAACATCTGCGCGCCCAGCAGATTGCGGAGGAAAATCATCTGCCCTGCCTGTATCTCGTCGATTCGGGCGGGGCATTTTTGCCTTTACAGGATGAAGTCTTCCCGGATGTGAACCATTTCGGGCGCATCTTTTACAACCAGGCGCGCATGTCTGCCAGGAAGATTCCCCAGATCGCAGCGGTGATGGGCTCGTGCACGGCGGGCGGCGCTTACGTCCCGGCAATGAGCGATGAGGCGGTCATCGTCAAGGGAACGGGCACGATCTTCCTCGGAGGACCGCCGCTCGTCAAAGCCGCGACGGGCGAGGATGTCACGGCGGAAGAGCTCGGCGGCGCGGATGTCCACACGCGGCTTTCCGGGGTGGCGGATCATTTCGCGGAAGATGACGATCATGCGATCGAGATCCTGCGAGGAATTGTAGAGACATTGACCAAAGAAGAAAGAGGGAAGACGTGGCTCTTTCATCTTTCTTCTTTCCAACCCGAAGAACCCCTCTACCCCGCCGAGGAAATCTACGGCATCCTGCCCTCCACCTTCCGCGAAACATACGACGTCCATGAGATCATTGCCCGCCTCGTAGACGGCAGCAAGTTCCGCGAGTTCAAAGCCCGCTACGGCACGACCCTTATCTGCGGGTTTGCGCGGATTCATGGCTACCCGGTCGGTATCATCGCCAACAATGGCGTCTTGTTTAGCGAGTCAGCACTCAAGGCAACCCACTTCATCGAGCTGTGCGACCAGCGCGGGATCCCGCTCATCTTTCTGCAAAACATCACCGGCTTCATGGTGGGGCGAGATTATGAAGCCGGCGGCATCGCCAAGGACGGCGCTAAGATGGTCCATGCCGTGGCGAACACCCGTGTCCCCAAGTTGACCGTCGTCATCGGCGGCTCGTTCGGCGCCGGTAACTACGCTATGAGCGGGCGCGCGTACGGCTCGCGCTTCCTGTGGATGTGGCCGAACGCCCGCATCTCCGTCATGGGCGGCGAGCAGGCTGCCAACGTACTGCTGACCATTAAGCAGGACCAGCTGGCGCGCGAAGGTAAACCTCCTATGCCGCAGGAAGAAGCTGACGAGTTCAAGCGCCCGATTCTAGAGAAGTACGAAAACGAAGGCAATCCTTACCATTCCACAGCGCGCTTATGGGACGACGGTGTCATCGATCCCGCAGATACGCGTCAGGTGCTGGGACTGGCATTATCAGTTGTGTTGAATGGACCGGTGGAGGAGCATGGGTTTGGGGTGTTTAGGATGTGAGTAAGTGCAATATAGATAGTGGAAAGTAGAAAGTGGAGAATGAGGCCGGTATGAATTATCAGGAATGGATTGCAACAGTACCGATAGAGATTACTCAAGATCCTCTGTGGAAATTGGATGTCTATCGCTTAGGCTTGTTTATTGCCGAAATTGGGTGGGAGGATGTTGTCATCTTAAGCAAGAATAACCTGACCCGGGATGCTGCGGATCAGATTGTTCGGTCATTAAATTCCATCAGTGCAAATATTGCCGAGGGCTTTTCCCGTTCCACCGGTAAGGATCGCGCTCGCTATTTCGAGTATGCACTCGGCGAGGCGCGCGAAGCACGAGATCGCTACTTCAAAGCCCGCAGAGTCTTGAAGAATGAGGTTGTTTTACATCGAATAAAGCTATTAACCCAAATTGTCAAAATGTTAAACACGTTAGTACCAACGCAAAGGCAGCAAGGGTTACGTGAGGAGAAAGGCGTTTACATTACTTCCTCCGACCTCGAAAACGATCTCCTCCAGTCCCCAATTCCAATGCCTTAATTCCACTTTCTACTATCCACTCTCCACTTTCTATGGTTTATATGCTTACGTTTCTCTCATCCTTCCAGGAGCCTTTATGACCACTACCCCCTCCTACGAATACTACGGCATGATGGCACAATTCTGGGACTTATTCCGCGGCGACACATCTACATGGGAGGATCGTTTCTTCTATCTGGATGTCGTGAAAAAGTACGGTCAGCCCGTGCTCGACGTCGGCTGCGGGACCGGGCGCATCCTGCTGGACTTCATGCAGCAAGACATCGATATCGACGGAATCGACAACTCGCCGGACATGCTGGCATTGCTACGGCAAAAAGCGGAAAAGCTGAATGTACAGCCCAGGGTGTACCAGCAGCAAATGCATACCCTGTCGCTGCCGCGGAAGTACCACACCATCCTTGTTCCTTCGAGTTCCTTTCAGCTTTTATTGGATCCAGCTCTCCCGCCGCTTGCTATGAGGTCCTTTCACGAACACCTGCTGCCGGGCGGCGTGCTCGCCATGCCGTTCATGACGCTCTGGAAGCAGGGCGACTCTCTGGAGAGTGAGTACAGGCGCGAAGTGGTCCGCCCGGAAGACGGAGCAACCATCCGCCGGTGGTCGCATGCCCGCTTCGATCCGGATACCGAGCTGGAGCACACCATTGACCGCTACGAGATCGATCGGGAGGGACAGGTGACCGCTTCGGAAGAGCATCACCAATCGCCCGCCACTCGTTCTTATACACAGGAACAGGCAATTGCATTGTATCGGCAAGCCGGCTTTGAAAACATTCAGGTCTTTCATGAGTTTACTTTTGAGCCCGTCCAGCCTGAAGATATGACGTTCTGTGTCCTAGGCTTCAAGCCGCACGAATAGAAGGAGTTTTATGACATTTGAAGGATTCAATCTATCGGGAAGCCCGCACCATTTCCTTGCTCAGCTCGCCGGGGGCTGGGCAGGCAGCTCCATGGTCTGGTTTGAGCCAGATAAGCTGGCAGACGAGTCGCCGGTCGTCGGCAATATCCAGTTGATCCTGGAAGGTCGCTTTGCCCTGTATCTGTACCAGGGCTCCTTCCAGGGCGAGCCGCAGCACGGGGTCTTCACCTTTGGCTACAACACAACCCTCGACCGCTACGAAGCCAGCTGGGTGGACTCCTTCCACAACAACACCGCCATCATGTTCTGCACCGGCGGCGCCACGGAAAACGGCTTCTTCGTTCTCGGCAGCTACCCCGATCCCAACGGCGGACCCGATTGGGGCTGGCGCACGGAAGTGGAGCTGGTGGATAAGGATCATCTTGTGATCACGGCATACAACATCCTGCCCGACGGCGGCGAAGCCCGCGCAACCGAAGCAAGGTTGATGAGAGTGAAGAAATAAAAGAAACCATCGCGCTGATAAGGTGCCCTTTGGGTAACGGGGCGACCGCTGTTCGAGTAGGCAGTGCTCTTCTGCCGTATCGAGACCACGGGTGTGTAGTAGAAGCGCAAAGAATGGAGAATATATGCGAATCCTAATCATCGGTGGTACGGTTTTTCTAGGACGTCATCTGGTGGAATCGGCGCTGGCGCGCAGTCACGAAGTGACCATATTTCACCGCGGCAAGTCGAACCCCGGCTTGTTTCCACAGGTCGAGACGATCCTCGGTGATCGGGAAAAAGATATCGAAAAGCTCGGCGAAGCCGGGCAGATCTGGGATGCGGTGATCGATACGTCTGGCTACTTCCCGCGCATCGTCCGCCTCTCCGCGCAGGTCCTGGAACCGAATGTCAGTCGCTATGTCTTCATTTCTTCTATTTCGGTCTATCAGGACTTCAGCAAGGTCGGGATCAACGAATCCGATCCGGTCGCGGAGATCCAGGATGAAACCATAGAAACGATCACAGGCGAGACGTATGGGGCACTGAAGGCGCTTTGTGAAGAAGCCGTGCGGGACATATATGGCATGGAACGCTCGCTGATCATCCGCCCTGGCTTGATCGTGGGTCCGCACGACCCGACCGACCGCTTCACCTATTGGCCCGTCCGGGTGGCGCGAGGCGGGGATGTGCTTGTGCCGGATCAGCCCCAGGCGCCCGTCCAGATTATCGACGCACGGGATCTGGCGGAATGGACCATCCGGATGATCGAGCAGCATGGCTCTGGCACATACAATGCCACAGGTCCCGATTACGAGCTCACGCTGGGATCCTTACTGGAGGTCAGCAAACAGGTCAGTGGCAGCGACGCCCGATTCCGGTGGGCAGACGTAGACTTCCTGAACCAGAACAAGATCGCCCCCTGGAGTGACATGCCGGTCTGGGTGCCGGATGATGAAGAGAGCGCCGGCTTCTCACGCGTCGATGTCTCCAGAGCGGTCCAGGCGGGTCTGACCTTTCGACCGCTGGAAGAAACGGTCCGTGACACATTGGAATGGGCACAGTCACGCCCGGCAGACCGCAAATGGGAAGCAGGGCTCACCCCGGAAAGGGAAACAGAGGTGCTGGCCGCTCTGGATGGAGAATAGGATGCACATCAACGAACCTCGGCAGCAGCTCGATCACATGCTACGCCAGACGCGTATGAACCTGGTTGCCTTCAGCCAGATGGCGGATACCAAGGCGCACATCCTGCTCAGCCTCTCCTCGGTGCTGCTGTCGCTCTCGCTCACCCAGATTCTCAATCCGCGCTTCACCCTGCCGATTGCAGGGCTGGACGTCTTTCTGCTCATTACGATCTTCTTCGCCCTGCTGGCGGTGATCGGCAAGGTGAAAGTGATCAATCATCGAAAACATTCCGTGAACGATCCCGATTACAGCCCGCTCTTCTTCGGCAACTATGGAGATATCCCCTACGAGGAATATGCCCGGAACTTCGAAGAGATCATGAACGATTCACACCGGACCTATGAGGTCATGGTCAAGGATATCTACTATGCTGGCGTATATTTGTTGACGACGAAATACAAATACATCCGTCTGGCATACCTGTTCTTTTTCACCGGGCTGCTCACCAGCACCGCCATCTATTTCCTGCAACACTATATTCGCTAATGTTAAACAAAATCATGATCGCCAATCGCGGCGAGATCGCCATCCGGGTCATGCGAGCCTGCAGAGAGCTCGGTATTCGTACCGTCGCGGTGTATTCCGATGCAGATAAGCACGCCTTGCACGTGCAGCATGCCGACGAGGCGATCCACATCGGCCCGGCGGCGCCAAAGGAATCTTATTTGAACGTGGAAAAGCTCCTTGCAGCTGCCAAGCAGACAGATGCAGACGCCATCCATCCGGGCTATGGCTTCCTTTCGGAAAACGCCGCCTTCGCAGCCGCAGCCGCCTCTGCGGGCCTGACCTTTATCGGCCCCTCTGCGGAATCGATCCGTGCGATGGGCGACAAAGCGGAATCCAAGATCCGAATGAGGGAAGCAGGCGTGCCGACCGTGCCGGGCTATGAAGGGCTGGAGTCGGAGGATGACTTCAAGCGGGCTGCCGATGAGATTGGCTATCCCGTACTGGTCAAAGCAGCGGCCGGCGGCGGAGGAAAGGGAATGCGTGTCGTCAACCAGGAAAACGAGCTTTCCGACGCCATCGAGTCGGCGCGGCGGGAAGCCCTGAATGCCTTTGGCGATGAGCGGCTGCTGATCGAAAAGTATCTGGCAAAGGCGCACCACATAGAGTTCCAGGTCTTCGGCGACCACCACGGGAACCTCGTCCATCTCTTCGAGCGCGAATGCTCCGTACAAAGGCGGCACCAGAAGATCATCGAAGAGACCCCTTCGCCTTTGCTCACTCCAGAGGTGCGAGAACAAATGGGAGCTGCTGCAGTTGCGGCCGCGAAAGCCGTGAATTACCATAACGCCGGTACCGTCGAATTCATTTTCGACCCCACTCTTTCTTCTTTCTACTTTCTTGAGATGAACACCCGCCTGCAGGTCGAGCACCCTGTCACTGAGCTGGTCACCGGCATGGACCTCGTCCACTGGCAGATCCGTGTCGCGGCGGGCGAGCCATTTCCTTTCACCCAATCCCACTTCACGCAGCGCGGACATGCCATCGAGTGCCGCGTCTACGCGGAAGACCCCGCCAATGGATTTCTGCCCAGCACCGGCAAGCTTCTGCAGTACATGGAGCCGCGCGGACCCGGCATCCGCCTTGACTCCGGTTTCACAGCCGGCGATGAAGTGACCCATTTTTACGATCCCCTGCTGGCGAAGCTGATCGTCCATGCCGAGGATCGTGAGACAGCTATCCGGCGCATGCAAGCCGCCCTGAGGGAGTTCATCGTGCATGGCGTGGTCACAAATATCGACTTCTTACAAGCGGTGCTGTCTCATCCTGATTTTGCGAATGGCAGGGCATCCACGCGCTGGGTGGAAACAGAGTTCAACTGGATGCCACCTGCCGAGCCACCGCTGGAAGCTCTGGTTGCTGCGTCCTTGGCAGAGCTGAGAGCCCTGAGTCGCCAGCCATCGATGCTACAATCAAATGAACCCGATCCTTATAGCCCATGGAAAGCATCAAACGGATTTCGCAACTGACCGCCTCACCGGCAAGGACCAAGCGTTCCACTTCCTTGCTCCTCCTCTGGAGGATAATAAGCGTCGGTGCGGTCATCCATTTGATTGTATTTGACCTGCTCATTCTTAACGCGCCGGAAAGTCTTCAAGTCCAGTTTGCGCCCGACGATGGATACTATTATCTGACACTGGCACGCAACTTCGTCCGCTTCAGCCAGTGGACCTTCGACGGAGGGATCAGCGTCACATCGGGTTTTCATCTGGCGTATGCCTATATCCTGGCCGGATTTTATAAGTTTCTTCAACCCACGCAGGCAGTCTTTGTACAGTTGGGGATGGGTTTCGGTATATTCATTACGGTGATCGTGGTCTGTATCGCCTGGTGGGTCTGCATACAGAAAAACGACTCATTGTTTCTGATCGTGTTCACGATCCTGGTCACTGCCAAGCCATTTCTTTTCAATTCTGTATCCATGACCGAATGGCCGCTTGTGATCCTCGTTGCCGGCCTGTATTGCCTTTATTTTTATCGCAGGGAAACAGCCGTGAGAGGTCATTGGGGTCTCTTTACGCTTGGGTTACTCGGCAGCCTGGTGCGCTCTGATTTTGGCTTGTTGCCTTTCGGCCTTCTCATTTCAGCCCTACTCCTGGAACGAGATAGCCAGAAGAAGCCATTAACAGGTGAAGCGTTTGCGGGAGTCCTGGGCGCCATCCTGGGCGTGGCGATTGTCTTCGTACATACCTTTGCCACGACCGGTGCATGGTTCCAATCCAGCGCGCTTATGAAAGGCTACTGGGCTTCATTTGTGCATCAAAAGCTCTATAACACCATCGCCTTGATCCTAAAAGTCATCGGATTGGACCTGAGCCTTATGGATTTCGATCGATCCACGCTCTTGCTGGGTGTACTCCTGATCTCGGGACCGTTGATCCTAATCTTCCTGGCAAAAAGGCATGGACAGAACCAGTTATCCATTTCCGGCATCAAGCCTCCTGTAGATAGGCCATTGCGTGAACGAGCCCTGGTGTTTGGAGCTGCAATCAGTCTGGCTGGGTACAGTATCTTTTACGCGCATAACGGCGCCATCCAACACTGGTACACAGGTAATCTCACCTGGCCGCTATTCATTCTTCTCACGGCGGGCGCTCGGTATATTGACCGGCGCATCTTAAAAGAGCATCAATTCACAGCAATATGGTTGTCGGTTTTCTTGTTGACATCCCTGGGGCTGCAAATTCCAAGTTTATACCCACTGAGCGCACAGACAGCGCCCTGGCCGCATCAACAAGTCATGCTGCAGGCCAGCAGGTACCTGTCACAGTATCCACTGGATGGCTATATTGGTTCGTGGAACAGTGGAGTGGCTGGATACTATAGTGAGGGGACAGATATCATAAATATCGACGGCCTTGTCAACAATGATATTTATCCGTATGCGATTACGAACACGTTACCGACCTACTTGCGCGCAAAAGAAATTCACTACATTCTCGATTTCGAGAATATGTTCCATCCGCCCTTTCCGAGACGAGGCGGCTACGAGGACAGGATGTTCCTGGCTCAGCTCGAGCCGTTGAAGACCTTTGATCAGGGCCAGTTCGCCGAGTTTAAGTACCTCCGGCTGTACCGGATCAAACAATAGCTCCGCGGAACAGATGGACCCCGAAAGTGAGTCTCACAGAAAATGAAATTAAGCTTCAACGATGTTAATCTCGATATTTCGTCCAACGCCAAAACATTCACAGTATCGTTTGGAGACACATCGATACAAGCTGAGATCCTGCGTGCAGCAAACGGACAGCTGGACTTGCTGATCAATGGCAAACGCGTAACTGCCTACGTTTCCGTTGACAACGCCAAACGCTGGGTGACCATCAATGGGCAGACTTTTATTCTGACAAAATCGTCCGGCACACGAAGGACCGGTCACGGGCACCATCATGCCGCCGGTGAGCTCACGGCACCCATGCCGGGACAGGTCCGCACTGTAAATGTCGGCGAAGGAGACGCAGTCACGAAAGGACAAACCTTACTGGTGCTTGAAGCCATGAAAATGGAAATCCGCATCCATGCGCCGCATGATGGCACCGTGAAGAAACTATTCGTAAACCAGGGACAAACCGTAGAGCGAGAGCAGATCCTGATTGAAATTGAGGAAGACTAACCACTGAGATGCGAAAGCAGGGAGAGTTTAAGATGTTTTTCTCAGTGCATCTGTGGTTAGCAAGGAGTCATCATGCCAGGCAAATATTTCGACGAGCTCGAGGTGGGAATGAAGTTCAAGCACGCGCTGGGTCGCACGATCACCGAGATGGACAACGTCCTTTTTTCGGCGTTGACTATGAACACCCAGCCTCTGCACGTCGACGAACATTTCGCCTCGAAAACCGAATTCGGGCAGCGACTGGTCAATGGCGTGTTCACCCTGGGGCTGGTGGTTGGGCTGACTGTCGCCGAGCTGACCGAAGGCACGATTGTGGCAAATCTGGGCTACGATAAGGTCGTGCATCCCAACCCCGTCTTCCACGGCGACACAATTTATGCCGAGAGCGAGATCGTCGAGAAGCGCGAGTCCAGATCCAGGCCCGAAGCCGGAATCGTGCGGATCAAGTGTACAGGCAGAAAGCAGGACGATACAATTGTGGTGGAATTCGAGAGAACGGTGATGTTTTTGAAGCGATCACAGCTCTAGGGTTTAAAGTTGAATTTTCTAGCCTTCCAGGCCACAAGCGGAGCACATATGCACTCACGACGCGCGTTACTCTACATGCCCGGCGATGACCGGCGCAAGATCGAAAAAGCCACGACCCTCGGCGTGGACTGCATCTGCATGGACATGGAGGACGGCGTGGCGATCGTCCGCAAGCAGGAAGCCCGCGCCGTCATTGCCCAGGCGATGAAGGAACTGGACTTCGGGCGTTCGGAACGCTGCATCCGCATCAACAGCTTTGGCTCGGGCTTCGAAAAGTTCGACCTCGCCGCGGCGGTCGCTACGAACCCGGATGCTATTGTCGTACCCAAGGTGGAAACTCCTCAGCAAGTACGTGAGATCAGTGAATACATCGAGATGTATGAGCTTTCCGCTAAGATGGAAGCGGGCACCATCCGTATGCTGATTGGTGTGGAGACTGCGAAGGGCATCCTCAATTTGAAGGAAATCGCCGGGGCAGACCGGCGTCTCGATGCGATCATCTTCGGCGCCGAGGACTATGCCGCATCCATAGGCGCGACGCGCACAAAAGAAGGCACGGAAGTGCTTTATGCACGCTCCGCGATCGTCTCAGTCTGCGCGGCAAACGAGATGCAAGCCATAGACATGGTCTATATTGATTTCCGCGATAGCGAGGGATTACGCCTTGAAGCGGAAGAAGGGGCGAGGCTCGGGTTCAGCGGAAAGCAGATTATCCACCCCGGTCAGGTCGAGCCGGTGCAGGCTGCCTTCACGCCTTCCGACGAGGCGATTGAATACGCGCAACGCGTCGTCCGGGCGTTTACTGCATCTCAAAAGGAAGGCAAAGGCGCCTTTGCCCTGGACGGTAAGATGATCGACATGCCCCTGCTCAAGAACGCTCAGAAAGTCCTGGATCGGGCAAGGGCAGCTGGAAAGAATGTTTAATCAATGCTTCACGGGCGAATCTGCCATTCGCCGTTGACTTTCTGCAGAGACACTTCTTCCAGCACCGGAGCCTCACGCGTGACCTGGGCGCGAGCCGCGTCGCCCTCCAGTTCCAGGGATAAAGCTTCATATCCAGCTTCGCTCAGTGCCTCCACAATGGATGCATACTCATACGCCAGTGGGGTTACGAATTCACCCGACTCCATCACACTGCGGATCTCACCAATCAATGCTTCTGCAGCCGCATACTCTTCCGCGACGATACTCTTCTGCGCGCTGGCGATCATCAGCTCGATGGCGATGTTCGCCGGAGCATTTGCCTCGCGGATGAGCAGCGTCAGAAACTCAGGGCGGGCATAGGTCTCGTCCGACCGGCCGAAGAGCGTGAAAGGCTCGGGGGCATACTCGCGCTGGTATCCCCGGCGCAGGTCCTGCAGCTCGATCGTCAGGCGCAGGTCATCGACCTGCTCGCCGGGCTCGTGGCTTTCCAGCCAGGCGAGATATTCTTCATTGAATGTTGCACCGGAGACGTTAAAGACCTCCTGCATGATCTGGTCTCTCTGCTCAGGATCAAAGAACGGGTCGCCAGCCGCCCGGCTGCCAAATTCCTGAAGCGCCTCCCAGCCATAGGTCTCGGCAATATAGCTCATGATCGTCGCGCCGTGCAAATAGGAGAGCTCATGCTGGGAAGAGAATACATCCAGCCCGACCTCATAGCCCAGTTCGAGCATTGCCGCACCGCGTTCCGGGATGGGCTCCGGCTTGTAGTGACCGCCTGCCACGTACACCGCCAGCCCTTCGTTGAACGGGAAGAAGCCATTTTCGGAGGCGTCCACGCCGGTAGCATGTGTGAACTCGTGTCGGAAGACCGTCTCCAAACTCTCGCTGCCCTGTGAGGGACCGTAGTAGCGGTCGGTGTATGCCATCAGGATCTCATCGCCCCCGGCAAAGGCGCCGTTGCCCCAGATGCGGTCCATGATGTACACGTCCAGCTGGTCCACCACCTCGACGCCGGTCACCTGCGAAAAATCTTCGGCGGCTTGCACGGCATGATCCGCGATCGTCTCGATGTCGCGGGCAGCGGCGGTGCTCGTGATGTAATGGAGCGTGCAGCAGAGGATCTGGATCGACTCCCATTCGGCGTCGGCCTCTTGCGCCGGACGTTGCTCTGCGGGCAGCACCTCGAAGGGGTACACGGCGTCTACACCCATATCCTGCTGGACCCGGATGCGTACTTCATGAGAGCCCTCCAGACCCGTAGTATCCAGCACCAGCGGGACGATCAGCCTGTTGAAGCCCCATTGCCCGGGGACTATCCGGGTTTCCCCACCGTCAAGCGTCAGGGACACGTCCACGTCCAGCCCGTCACGCAAGCCTTCCGCCTGCACCTCAAAGGTGAGCACATCCCCGGCATAATGCACAGGACCCGGGTAGGCGCGCACCTGCTCATTGACCTTCTCCAGGGTAAATGGACTGTCTGGCACCTGTGTGGGCGTGGGCTCCGGCGTGCTGGTTGGCGGCGGACTGGGAGAGGCAGCCTCCTCACGCGTCGCGGCAGGCGCGGTCAGCGGGACGGACGTTTCAGCCGCGCCTGCTTCGCAAGCAGTCATCAAAAGCATGAGAAAAATTGCTAATATCCGGTGGATTGGGCTCATAGGACTTACTTCCTTTTACACCTACGATTTATCTGTACTATACGGGCTAGCGGGATCCGGCACCAACCGCTGGAGCAATGCTATGGAGGGGGTTTCACTTTTCACAGGCAGAACTTGAGAGGGATCCCCGACAATGGGACATCATTTGTTTGCCGGCGGTCAGTCCTTACAGTTCAGGTGGCCAATGTAAGAATTGCAGAGCAATTACAGCCATATCGCATCCCTGATTATGTGGTAAGCTCAAATTAAGTTAAGTCTCTGAAATTATGCAGCCACTTTTGAAGACTTGCATCATAACAGCGTAATTAAATTTGTGTTTATTTCACGGGGATTATGGTCTTGCCGAGGATACCTTGATGGATCATCGACACGAGAAGGAAAATGCGAAGACTGCACGATGGGCGGATTGGCGAGAGTTTCGTCATCTAATTTTTGCAACCTTGTTCGGATGCGTCGCCATAGTGCTGGTTGCGCTGGCGTCCTGGCTGCTGGATGAGCCGGCGGCACTCTTTACACGCGAACCACAAGGCTATTTGGATGGCCCATTTTATACCGGCAGCTTCTCGAACCTTGGAGGCTTGATCTGGTTTGCAGCGGCTGCAATCATGTCTTTTGCGGCGAGTCTCAAACGGTTGGACCGGGGAGCCCTGACTCTGGCAGCATTATTGACATGGGCGATGGGGGTGGACGACGTATTTATGCTCCACGACAGAGTTTACCCTAAACTATACCTGCATGAGACCGTAGTCTTTGCCCTATACTTTGGCGTGATTGGGATCATCTTTTTACGATATTATCGCCACCTCGGCCGTTCGACGCTGGTTGGAATAGCGCTTGCCGTTTTCTTCTGGGCCCTGTCTGCAGCGTTCGATTTCTTCTTCAACGAGGCGGGACAGCTGGCAGAGGACGGCTCTAAATTTATCGGCATCGCGATCTGGGCTGCGGCCTGGACACGCCAGGCATATAGCGACATGGCTGAGCTGGTTCGTTCTGGCGTCTGACCGGATGCCGGGGCCGGGCAGGCGCGCCGTGAGATTTGATGACCCTTCTTCGGCGGTAACCGGGGTCTTTCACATGCTGTTCGCTTTTTCATTACGGTGATAACCCATGGAACTTTCATTCCAGCCGATGACCCCAGCCTATGCCCGCCACCTCCTGGACTGGCGCTATCCCGAGCCGTATGCGCTCTATAACCTGTCTTCCGCTGATGTTGCAGCAGATCTGCGCTTCTTCAGCGATCCTGCCAATGCCTATTACGCCGTCCTGGACGCACGAGGCGAGATGATCGCCTACCGCTGCTTTGGAGACGATGCCCGGGTGCAGGGTGGGGATTACGCCGCCGATGCCCTGGATACCGGCGGCGGCATACGCCCCGATCTCACCGGGCAGGGCCTAGGCTTGCCTGTGCTGCTAGCCGGCTTAGCCTTCGGGAGGCAGCTCTTTTCCCCACCCGCATTCCGAGTGACAGTTGCGGCGTTCAACCGACGAGCGCTCAAGGTGGTTGGCAGAGCAGGCTTCGAGCCGGTCCAGCAGTTTGGGCGCGAGACAGATGGGAGGCAATTCGTCGTGCTTCTGCGGGAGGAAACGCGATAATATTTATTGTCAGATAAAGGGTCCGAAGGGAAGCGCCTTTGTATAAGAGTACTAGAATGATTGCAGGCAGAATAGACGGCTTCCTGCGCAGCGGGTGGACGGTATACCGGGATGCAGAGGTTGGCTCCATCCCGTAATGCCGATAGCGTATAATTACAGAAGCAAATGAATGAGACCCTCAGCCGCGCTCAGGGTCTCATTTTTCGTGCAGCCGTGCACTCCCGGCTTCCACTACGAAGGAAAAACGATCTTGCTCTCCATCGTCTATGGCATTCTTTCTGCTGGCACCTGGGGTGCGGCGGATTTTATCGGCGGGCTGGTCAGCAAACGCACCAGCCCGTACCGCGTCCTCTTCCTGGCGGAGATCGCCGGTTTGATCCCCTTTACCCTGACCGCGCTCCTCCTGGGGGAGCCGATACCCCCGGCCGCGGATATGCTCCTCGGCGCGGGCTCCAGCCTGATCGGGCTGAGCGGGCTGCTCATCCTCTATCGCGCCCTGGCTTCAGGGCAGATGTCCATCGCCGCCCCGGTCTCTGCCCTGTTCGCGGCGGTCATTCCGGTGATATTTGGCTTTATCGCTCTGGGCCTTCCACCTTTAACCACCCTGACCGGATTCCTGCTGGCTTTTCTCGCCGTCTGGTTCATTTCACAGACCGAGGGAACAAGCTGGCGTGTCAGCCTGTGGGATCTGCGCCTGCCTCTGCTCTCCGGCTTTTTCTTTGGACTGTATTTTCTCATCCTCCACAGGGCTACGCTCAATGCCTTCTTCTGGCCCCTGGCGGCTGCCCGCTTTGCCGGTCTTGTGGTCCTCGGCGCCTATGCTCTCGTCACCCGCCAGCCTGCCATGCCCCCGCGCGATATCTGGGGCTGGTGCATCGTCAACGGTGTGCTAGATATCGGCGGGAACGGCTTCTACGTGCTGGCAGCCCAGACGGGCCGGCTGGACGTCGCCGCGGTGCTCGGCGCTCTCTATCCCGCCTCCACGGTTCTGCTGGCGTGGATCTTTCTGAAGGAGCGCCTCACCTGGCTGCAAACCCTGGGCGTGCTGCTGGCGTTCATCGCCATTGTGCTGTTTACGATCTAGAATTTACATTACTTGCGGTTTTCGATCCGGCGCCTCGCCAGGTCGCAATATTCCCCACTTAGTTCATAGCCCAGAAAGTGCCTGCCCGCCTTCAGGGCTGCCAGGGCAGTTTGCCCCGAGCCCATGAACGGGTCCAGCACGATCTCATCGGAAAAGGTGTAGAGCTGGATCAAGCGATAGGGCAGCTCCACCGGGAACGGCGCCGGGTGGCCCACCTTCCGAGCTGATTCTGATGGAATCCCCCAGACCGATTTGGTGTATTCAAGGAACTCTTCTTTTGAAATGGTGCTCCTGCGCCCGTCCATTTTGTCGCGCCGGAAGCTGCCCTTCGAGAACACCAGGATGTACTCATGCGTATCCCGCAGCGTCGGGTTGGTCGCCGACTGCCATGAGCCCCACGCCGTCGAGGTGCTGGCGGAGGCGGCTTTGTCCCAGATGATCTCGCCCCGCATCAAAAAGCCCAGGTCGATCATGTCGCGCATGATGGAGGCGTGCAGGGGAATATACGGTTTGCGTCCGATGTTTGCAACGTTGATGCACGCTCTTCCGCCGGGGACCAGCACACGGTATGTTTCTTTCCAGACACGCAAGAGAAAGGCAAGATATTCCTCAAGCGTCAGGTCGTTATCGTAATCCTTGCCCACGTTATAGGGCGGCGAGGTCACCATCAGGTGCACCGAGCAATCCGGCAGCTCCTGCATCGCCTCCGAAGATCTATTGAAAATAATATCGATCTCACCCAACGGATTCTCCACATACGCCTCGGATTCAGGCCGAGCCCGCTCGGCATACAGACGCGTGTTATAGAACGCGGAGGAATCGTGTCCCTCGCGGCCCGGGGAGCCGAATGATGATGTAACAGTGCTTTTACGCTTGGGCATTTTATGGGAGAAATTCTCAAAAGAGACTGGTTGCTCTAACTATAACATAGGAAAATTAGAAAGCCTGCTGTCGTCTCACCTGCTACCCTCGTTCATTCCACCCACTGGGTATCTTCTTCGTCTTCCGGCAGGTTGATCTTAAAGACCACCAGCTTGAACTCTTTATCTGTCTGATTCCACAAATTGTGTATTTCGCCGGGCGAGCAGATGAATGCATCGCCGGGCCCTGCCAGGTGGTCCACGCCGCTGATCGTGATCACCGTCTCTCCTTCCAGGATGTAAAACACCTCAGTCTGCTTGCGGTGGGAATGGAGACGCTGGCGGGTGTTCGGCGGGATGGTGACGATCTGAAGCAGATGGTCCTTCTCCTCGAAATCTTTTGACGAGAAGATGATCCTTTTTCTGTAATCTTCTTTTGCAACTTCATCCCCTGTACCGGCAGGCTTGTATTTCATGCCCGGAGTATATCAAATCACTCCAGAGACCCGGCAGGAATCAAGAAAAGCGTAATGCGCTTTTCCATATTCGCATTACGCCTTTATGAATTGTTCGTCTGGTTCGGAGAGATTAGGCGATCTCGTACTCCGCAGTTTCTTCTTCCACCGCCATCACGGGCTCCTCGGCAGGTTTCTTGTCGAGGAACTGCAGGGTAAGCGCTACCACTTTCGTGTAATAGCGGGTTTCGCCCTTGTCTTCGTACCGATCGGTCTTCAGACGGCCTTCCACGAAGACGAGGCTGCCTTTCTTGAGATACTCCTGGCAGATCTCACCAAGGCGGCCCCATGCTTCCACATTGACCCACTCGGTGTATTCCTTGTTCTCGCCATTTGACGTCCAGCGCTGCGACACGGCGAGACTGAAGTGGGTCACACGCTTCCCGGTGGGCGTGTATTTGCTCTCGGGATCTCGACCCAGGTAACCAATGAGTTGGACACGATTTAATGCGGGCATTTTGAATTCCTCCATGACTATGATGTGTGTTGTAACGTATTCATAGTTTAGCTTCAAAATAGAATAAGTCAATGAAGGTGCCTGACATTTTTGTCAGAAGAAATTCAATTTTTCATTTTTGTTAGCTTGCACCGATCTTATAACCCTCCCGATCGATTTCCTGACATGGTAGACAGCCTCGTGCCTTATCTATGTGCAATCGAGTTATTAAGCCTCGATCAACACCTTGAGCACACCCGGCTGTGCAGCACGCTCAAATGCCTTCAGCGACTCGTCCAATTTGAATTCATCTGTGATCAGCCCGCTGGGGTCTACCTGACGCGATTCAAGCAGCTGCAGCGCCGGCTCAAAGGGACCGCAGCGCGAGCCGACGATGTTGATCTCGTCCACAACAATGGACGAGAAATTGACGTTGACATCGCCCTTGTACGTGGATTTCAGGACAAGGATCCCGCGCGGCCGGATCGCCTGCCTCGCCAGGGCAAAACCGCCCGGCGAGCCGGTCGCTTCCACCACGAGGTCCCATTTCCCCGGTGAGATCTCCTCCTCCGAGATGGTGCGGATCCCGCGGGCTTTCAACGACGCCTGCTGGTGTGCATGGCGTGCTACGACGCGCAAATCGCAGTCCGTCAGCGCAAGGGTCTGGGCGATAAGCTGCCCCAGCCGCCCCGCACCGACCAGCAGCACCCGGTCTGTGGGACTTACTCGCACCTGCTCCTGGATCTCGAGAGCGGCGGCAAGCGGCTCGGTAAAGACTGCCATTTCATCCGGCACCGAGTTGGGCACACGGTGGAGGTTGGCAACTGGCAGCCGTGTATACTCCGCAAACGTCCCGTTCCGGTTGACAATCCCTAGCACGGTTCGATGCTCGCAATGAGTCGAGCGGCCGCTCAGACAGTGCTCGCACTCGTTACAGACCGCATTGATCTCCCCTACCACCCGCTGCCCGACCCAGGAGGCATCAGCGGACTCCACCACCTCGCCGACGAACTCATGCCCGAGGATGCCGGTGTACGGGTAATAGCCTTTCACCAGCTCGAGATCTGTGCTGCAAATCCCCGCCTTGCGAACTTTGATCAACGCCTCGCTGGACCCATTGGGCTGGGCGACCTCGCGAAGATCGATCTCGTTGTTTTCGAGCCAGACTGCTTTCATCTCTCTACTTATACCTCAGAAACTGCCCAGCGGTCACGCCCCGTGTTCTTCGCTTCATACAGGGCTGCATCGGCGCGATTTAGCAGGTCTTCCCAGGTCTCTCCATCCACCCGGTATTGAGCGATGCCAATACTGACTGTGACCGTAATCTCATTCTCACCTGACTTGATGCCCAGCGACCGCACATGCTTTCGGAGACGTTCAGCCTGCTCACTTGCCGCTTTGAGCGTGCTGTGTGGGAGCAGGATCATAAACTCTTCACCGCCGTAACGCCCGATCATATCCGGGTGGCGGATGTGATTACGCAGCTCGCTCGCCAGGGTCCGCAGCACCTCATCCCCGGCCGTGTGACCGTAGGTGTCATTGATATTTTTGAAGTGATCGAGATCCAGCATAGAGATGGTCAGGGGTGTGCCATACCGGTCTGCGAAATTTACTTCCTGCTGCAAATTTCCGATGATGTAGCGCCGGTTGGGAAGGAAGGTCAGCGCATCGGTATGAGACACTTCCTCTGCCTGGGCAAGCACGGCTTTCAGCTCTGTTTCTTTGATCGTCAGGATGCGCTTCGTCCGTTGCAGTTCTGCCGTAACCGCTTCGAGCGTGGATGTCAGGGTCACCTGTTCGGCGATGAACAGGATGCGTTGACCCGGCATAGGAACGAGCAGACACATGAAGTGGTCATTGCGCAGCTCCCCGGCAAACTCGAGCCCGCCTCTTATCCTTGTGCGAGTTTTCAACGTCGCGGCGAGCAGCTCATAGAAAAAACTTTCACTGGAGGGAGAAAGTAAGCTCTTCAGATCGCCGCCCTCGCGGCGGAATCCTTTGCGTTCTTCGAGCGCTGTGTTCCAGGAGAGAAGGTTGCCTTCTTTATCGAGCATCCCCACCAGCATAGTGGTGCTCTCGAGAAAGGGCTCGACTCCATACCGGGCAAACAGGGCTGCCAGTTCTTTGCCTGCAGAGTTAGCGTGCACCGCGCCTCCCAAACTGGCGCTCAAGCATATCCACCGAGAGATGGATCATGGTCGGTCTGCCATGCGGACAGGTGCGCGGCGAATCGCACCGTTCAAGATCGTGCAAGAGGGCGCGTTGTTCCTCCGGCGAAAGCGCCTGCCCCGCCTTGACCGCCATCCGCTTGCAGACGCGCGCCGCGAGCCTGGCTTCGACCTCATGCTGGAGGGGCGATTCGTCCTCCTCGAAGTCCTCCACCAGAGCGCGCAATGCCGCAGCCGGATCGCTGCCCGTGAACAGCCCGGGCATCGCGCGTACCTGGAAGGTGTTGGGCCCAAACTCTTCCACATCAAAGCCAAAGCGCTGCAAAAAAGGCATCTGATCGAGCAGAAGATTGGCTGAATGCGGAGGCAATGTAACCGCTACAGGTGCCAGCAGCGCCTGCGAGGGGATGCTCTTCGACGCATGCTGTGCCATCAGTTTTTCGAACAGGACGCGCTCGTGCGCAGCATGCTGGTCGACGAGATAGAGACCATCGGGACCTTCGGCAGCGAGATACGTTGCGCCGATTTGCCCGACGAGCCTGAGCAGCGGGATTGCGGGCTGCATACCCGGCGCGGTAACCGGTGACCGCGGATCCGAAATTGGCAATGAAGACGGGGTAGTCTGGGCTTCGACGTGTTGCGCAAAAACAGTAGATTCAGAACCACCTCTTACGAATAGCTCCTCATCATGCCCGATCTTCCAGTCCAACCCTGTGTGCCTGGGCTGCTCAGCGGGAATCGTGCGGCTGATGCCCCAGAGGGACGGCGCGACATGTGGGACCGGGGAGTATGCGAGCAACGCCCGGCGCGCCGCACGCTGCACAAAACTAAAGACCCTGTCCGGGTTTCGGAACCGGACCTCAGCCTTTGCCGGATGGACGTTGACATCCACTTCCGGAGGTGGGATTTCCATGAAGAGGGCAGTCATCGGGTATCGCCCCACCATGAGAAGCGTGTGATAGGCTTGCACGAGGGCAGCGCTGAGGGAGACATCATGCACCCAGCGACCGTTAATAAAGAAAGTGATTTCCTTACGATTGGAGCGCGTCAGGGATATGGGGCTGATGAACCCGCTGAGCTTAAAGCCCTCCTCCTCTGCCTGGATCTCTAGCATTTGCCGGGCGACTTCCACGCCATACAGCGCAGCCAGGATGGCGCGCCGGTCGCCATCTCCCGTTGTTTGCAGCGCCACATTCCTTCCATCCGAAAGCTTGAAGCGCCGGCCGGCATACGCCAGCGCATAGCGCGTCACAAGGACATCGATCGCGCGGCGTTCCGTGGTATCGCTCTTGAGAAATTTCAAGCGCGCCGGTACGTTGTAGAACAGGTCCTCGACGCGTACGGTTGTCCCGACCGGCGTGCCGACTCGGGTCAGCGCGCCGATCTGCCCGCCTTCGAGCCGCAGGCGGACGCCCTCCTGTTCGTCCCGCACACGCGATGTGACCGTCATGCGTGAAACAGAGCCAATCGATGCCAGGGCTTCACCGCGGAAGCCCAGCGTGGAAATCGAAAAAAGCTCGTCGGAGCGCCTCAGCTTGGAGGTCGCATGACGCGCCACCGCCAGCTCTAGCTCATCCGGAGGAATGCCGGAGCCATCGTCCCCAACCTCGATCAGCTTCCTGCCGGCTTCCTCGATTGCGATGGAAATCGAGCGCGCCCCGGCATCCAACGAATTCTCCAGAAGCTCCTTCACGACCGAGGCAGGCCGCTCGACGACTTCTCCCGCCGCAATCTGCGAGGCGACCTCCGACGATAACAGTCGAATAGGCATCCTGAAATTATAACGCCTGAGGAGGATATAATAGCCGCCCACCCCGGAGCAGAACATGAGAAACCGATTTTGGTCAATGATCTTCACAATTTTGACGTTAACAGCCTGTAATCTTCCAGCCGCCGTTCCGACAGCGACCGCTGCACCCACGAGCACGCCGGTTCTAACCCAGACCCCGCTCCCCAGCCAGACGGCAACGGCCACACTGACCCCCACGCTCTCGCCGACCCCGGACCCATACTTTCCTTGGACAATCGATTACCTGCGCTCACGAGCCTATGGCGGCGGGCAAATCGAGTTCCTGGAGGTGTTGGGACAGAACCTGTACTTTACGCGCTATCTCATCCGTTATCCCAGCGACGGCTTGATGATCTATGGCTTTGCGAATATCCCCAACGACGAAGGCCCGCATCCGGTGATCATCGCCCTGCACGGATACATCGACCCCGCCATCTACAACACCCTGGATTACACCACGCTCTACGCCGATGCCATCGCGACCGCGGGGTATATTGTGCTTCATCCGAACCTGCGCGGCTATCTGCCCTCCGATAACGGTGAAAATCTGTTCCGCGTGGGCATGGCCATCGACGTGCTCAACCTGATCGCGCTGGTCCAGGCGCAAAGCGGCGGCACAGACTGGCTGCGGACGGCAATGGGCGACCGCATTGGCTTGTGGGGCCATAGCATGGGCGGCGGCATCTCGACCCGCGTGTTGACTGTCACGGACGATGTCAAAGCCGCAATCCTGTATGCCGCAATGAGCGGCGACGAAGCCAAGAACTATGCTGCTATTTATGAGTGGTCCGGGCAGGCGCGCGGGCTGGAGGAGTTGAGTGTCCCGGTGGAAGCGCTAACCCGCATCTCCGCCATGTACTATTTTGGGAACATCACGGCTCCGGTGAGCATCCATCATGGCACGCTAGATGATGATGTCCCGATGAATTGGTCTGTGACGACGTGTGAGCAGCTCACTGCTATTGGGAAAAATGTGGAATGCGTCTACTATCAGGACATGCCACATACTTTTTACGGAGCCGGGAATGAGGAGTTCATTCAGAATACGGTTCGATTTTTTAATCAATATTTGAAGGGTCCCTAGCTTTGCTTTGTTCCCAAGAAAAACCTCTTTCTGTATACGTTCTATGGCGAAGGAGCTTTTCTCAAAAGGTATAATTATCGAATGCGTTTTACGACTTTGTTTTTTGACCTTGACGATACGCTGTATCCCTCGAGCACAGGTTTATGGCCCGCCATCAAGGGCCGTATGAATCTGTACATGATCGAGCGGCTCGGTATTCCTGAGCAGGATGTACCATTTTTGCGCGAGCAGTATTTCAAAATGTACGGCACGACCCTGCGCGGCTTGCAGGAACGCCATCACGTTGATAAGGAGGATTTCCTGGCGTTTGTGCACGATCTTCCACTTCAGGACTACCTTACTCCCAACCCCATCCTGCGAGAGGTGATCGCTTCCCTGCCGACCCGCAACCTGATCTTCACCAATGCAGACGCTGCCCACGCCTGGCGCGTGCTGAAGGCGCTGCAGCTCGATGACCTGTTCGAGACCGTGGTGGATGTCAATGCGGTCGCGCCGTATTGCAAGCCGATGCCCGAATCCTTCGCCATCGCCATGGACCTCGCCGACGAGCCCGACCCGCGCAAATGTGTGATGATCGACGACCTGCCGCGCACCACGCGCGCCGCACTCAACGTGGGCATGGCGAGTCTGCTGTACGGCTGCGATGAACCAACCGACGATGCCAGCGGAGTCCTCACGGACTGGAGACACTTGCCCATCCTGCTGGGAGATTGAAGGCTGGCGGAGCTCACATGGAATTAAACAGTGCCGCCATCGGCTTGCTGATCATTGTCATTCTTATCGTTGGTGCCAACTTTGTGATGTATGCCATCGCTCGCGGCGCGACACGCGGCGGGAATTCGCGCTGGATGTCGGCATTGAAAGACTCGCTAAGTAGACCGATGAACAGTCCGGCAAACCAGTCCATGGATGAGCTGCGGAAGCGCGTGCAGGAGCTCGAAAAGAAAAAGAAAGAGAAAAAGTAATCTTATTTCAAGGTGACCCGACCAAGGGGGTTTTCGTCGCGTAAATGGGTAAGTTTTACAAAGAATATACGTCGTTCATACAGTTTCGTAACAATTCATTCATCAGGTATTAATCCCGTCATAGTATCTTTGCCTTGTTTTCGTTAATTTTGATGGAGGCTTTTGTGAATAATACGACCAAGTGGATTCTGGGCCTATTTGTAGTGGGCATTTTGATGGGAGGCGCTTTCTCTGGCGGCTTGATAACGGGATATTTGTTGCCGGCAAGAGGCGAGCTGCCGGTCATCCCTGATTTGATGCCTTCCTCTCCGGCTGTCGAGCCCGCCCAGGAAGCTGCCACGCCCGAGGATCTGCAAACCTTGTTCGTTCCATTCTGGGAAGCCTGGAATATCGTTCATGAACAGTACGTCAATCAACCGGTTGACGATGAGGTGCTCATGCAGGGGGCTATCCGCGGCATGATGGACGCCCTCGGGGATGAGCAAACCTTTTACATGGAGCCTGAAGTCTACGAGAGCCAGACAAGTGCTCTCGAGGGTGAATATGAGGGGATCGGCGCATACGTGGACACGACCGCCGATTATCTGACGATTATCAGCCCGATGGATGGCTCCCCGGCAGAGGCCGCCGGCTTGCAGCCTGGCGACAAAATCATCGCTATTGACGGTGAGGATATGACCGGGGTAAGAGCGGAGGAGGCGCGCCGTAAGGTACTGGGACCAGAGGGGACCCAAGTCACCCTGACGATTGCGCGCGAAGGAGAGCCCGAACCCTTGCAATTCGTCATCACCCGCTCCAAGATCATCATGGTCAGCGCCGAAGGGCGGATGCTGGAAAATGGCATCGCCTATGTGGATATCAACACCTTCGGAGATCTCACGACTTCCGAGCTGCGTGCCACACTGGATACCTTGCTGGCGCAAAACCCGCGCGGCATCGTCATCGATTTGCGCAACAATGGCGGCGGGTATCTATCGACCTCTGTGGAAGTGTCATCCGAGTTTATCGAGGAGGGTGTAATCCTCCACGAGGAATACGGGGACGGCCGCCGCGATACTTACGAGGCGCTGGGCAATGGTCGGGCGACGGATCTGCCGCTTGTTGTGCTGATCAATGAAGGATCGGCATCCGCCTCAGAGATCCTGGCCGGCGCCTTACAGGACTATGACCGCGCCACGCTGGTGGGCGTGCAATCGTATGGCAAAGGATCGGTACAGAACTGGGTACCCTTATCGAATGATCAGGGCGCGGCGCGTGTGACCATCGCCCGCTGGTTGACCCCGGACGAGCGCCAGATCGATCAGGTTGGATTGACGCCTGACGTGATGGTCGAAAGCGACGTGGATGAGTTCGAAAGTGAGGAAGATCCCCAGCTGGACGCGGCTGTCGAGACGCTGCTGGCGTTTTTGAATGGCAATCCCATCCCGACCTCACAGCCAACATCCACGCCCGCTGCAACCATGACACCTGCCGAATAGATTTATCGTAGAATCATTACAAAAGGAGTGAGAGATGTTTTTCTTTGATCCCATGTATCTATGTTTCATGATCCCTGCCATCGCGCTGATGGGATTTGCCTCCTGGTATGTGCGCCATGCCTACAACAAGTGGAGCCAGGTCCGCGCCGGCAGCGGGTTGACCGGTCATCAGGC
>DATHTH010000012.1:0-3276 GCA_035463495.1 Anaerolineales bacterium
GTCCGCAGCCAGTCCTGGACGAAGTATTGAACAACAAACATCATGATCGTCGCTACAAGCAGCAGCACGAAGAGAGAGCGTAGACTTTCGGCAATGCTAATCTGCGTGGAAGAGATTGCAAGTCGGTCGAGAACGATGGCAGCAATCAGTAGGAGAGGAGATGGAATGCTACGCTTCAAAATTTCCCGCTTTCTTGGTTGCAGGCGAGGCTGGTCGCGGACTCAAAACAAGACAGATGGCCAATACTGCTCAGGATTTTATCCCCAAAAGCTCTTTCGAGTCGTCTAACCTTCACAAATCGGACACATTTAGTTATAATTATTGTGAAATATATCACAAGATAGGAGGCGAGAGTGAAACCAGAAAAGCTTCCGCATGTTGTCATCGTGGGCGCGGGCTTCGGCGGATTGACGACCGCACAGAAGCTGGCAAACGTACCTGTGCAAATCACATTGATCGACCGGCATAACTATCACCTATTCCAGCCATTACTCTATCAGGTTGCCATTGCCGGCCTTGTCCCCTCGCAGATCGCCTACCCTCTGCGGGCAATCTTCCGCCGCCAGAGGAATCTCACCTTTCAGATGGGCGAAGTTACATCCATTGACTTTGAAAAGCGCTATGTGCAGACTAATGGCTCGGTCATCGCCTACGATATCCTCGTCCTGGCGATCGGCGGGCAGACGAACTTCTTCGGGCTGGAGAGTGTTCAGCGACACGGCTTCCAGCTCAAAAGTGTCGAGGACGCAACGGGCACGCGCAATCATCTGCTCCGGATGTTCGAACAAGCCAGCCGCGAGGCAGACACCGGGCGGCGCAAAGCGCTCCTGACGTTTGTGGTGGTGGGCGGCGGACCGACAGGGGTGGAGACCGCGGGCGCGCTGGCGGAGCTGATCACACACGTCATGGCAAAGGATTACCCTCAGATGGACTTAAGTGAGTCGCGCGTGCTCCTGCTTGAGGCAACGGGCAGCCTGATGGCAAGCTATCCTGACGAGCTGCGCAAGGCAACCCAGGATCTGCTGGAATCAAAAAAGGTGGAAATTTTGCTCAATGCCCGGCTGACCGATTACAACGGCCGCACGGTCACACTGGCGGATGGCAAACGTATTGATGCACACACGCTGATCTGGACGGCGGGCGTCCGTTCTGCCGAGCTGACCGACCGGCTCGGGCTCCCGCAGGCAGCTGCGAAACGCGTGTGTGTCGACCCGACCTTGCAGTTGCCCCAGCATCCTGAAGTCTTTGTGATCGGCGATGCCGCCTATGTGGAAGACGAGAAAGGTCAGCCATTGCCCATGCTGGCAACAGTCGCCCAGCAACAGGCAGTCACAGCCGCGAACAACATCAAGAGAATTCTTAAGGGAGAACGACCCGTCCCGTTTCACTATAAGGACCCGGGCTTGCTGGCGACGATCGGGCGCAACGCGGCCGTGGCGCGCATCTGGGGCCTATCGTTTAGCGGGTTTATTGCCTGGGTGATCTGGGTGGGACTGCACATCTACCGGCTGATCGGGTTCCGCAACCGGCTGGTGGTGCTTATCAACTGGGCGTGGGATTATTTCTTTTATGACACCCAGGTCCGCTTGATTACGCGGGAATGAGATTTGGATATTGTGAGACAAAGTAGGCGCCGCATAAGCCAAAGGCGTTGACCAGAAAATGCAGGATCGTGCCGGGCCAGACCGAATTTGAGCGGTGAAAAAGGTACGCCAGCAGGCACCCTAACACAAAGGTTGGGATCAGCGCGACCGGGTCCAGATGCGCCACGGCGAAAATCGCCGAGCTGAGCAGCATGCTTTTGACCCAGCCATACCGCTGGCGAAATCCCTGAAAGAGAAAGCTCCGGAAAAAGATCTCCTCCACGAGAGGAGCAAAGATCGTGCCCACGATCAAAAACCAGACGGGGGAATCCAGCTCGGCAAACAATTCCATGATAGCTTCCCCCTGCGGCTCGACCCCCAGCGCGTACAAAAACGCGTTGTGTACGATGATCACAAAGTAGCTCGCCAGGAGAAGTCCGCACCCGATCCCCAGCGTGCTCCAATCGAATGCTCCGAAGCGGAGATGCCTCCAGTGAATACCTCGCCAGGCAAAGATCAGGATGACCGGCAGCAGGTATGCCAGCTCGAGCAGGACGATGCCGGCGCTCTGCGCGAGCTCCGCCTGCCGGCCCTCTGCCAGAACTAGAAATATAAAGACATCGATCAGCGCCAGAAGCCCGACCGCGACCCAGTTGTCGATGAACTTCCACGGCACAGACTCGTCTCGCACAGCCGGAAGAGGTCCCTGTATCTCTGAGCTCATTTTTCGCTCATTTCCCGATATAAAAACCATTGCCCCTTGCGATTATCCAGGTTTTTCATGGCGCGGTCATAGTAAATGTCGAAAATGCGGCCTGTATCTGTTCGGACACGAAAATAAAACCGGCCCACGTTCAATGACCCGCGCGTCGATGCCAGTGCGGCGTGCGCGGGCCGCATGTTGCGGCTCATCTTGCCGCGGCGGGTAAAGTCGCTCCACGAAGAAAGCATTTCGGTGACGCGGTAGGTCTTCTCGTCCCAGATAAAACTGCTGGGACAATCCGGGCTCTTTTCGCGCGCAGGCGGGGTGTCGAAGAGTACCTGGATCGGCTGGTCGTAAAAATGCAGGGGAGTAAAGTCCATAGATCGAATTGAAGTATAGCATGGCAGGGGAGAAGGGATCGGCGAGAGTGCCAATGTCCACCTTCCACTGTTAAGACCAATCCGCCCTTGACCTGGAGCGCGCTCCAGGTGTTATACTGCCGACCATGAGTTCAGTATCGTTTACGATCAATGAAGCAGCACAGCGTTCGGGGGTGAGTGTGGACACACTCCGTTATTATGAACGGATCGGCTTAATGCCTCGCGTGGGACGCGCTCCCAACGGTCACCGCCGCTATACAGGCTTCGACCTGGGCTGGATTCATCTGCTCAATCTTCTACGCAACACCGGGATGTCGATCCAGGAAATGTTGAAATTCGTCAGACTGGAGCAGCAGGGATCAAACGCCTTACCGCGGCAGGTAGAGATTCTCAAAAGCCACCGCGCCCACCTGCTCCAGCATGTGCAGGAGCTGCAGACGAGCCTGGAAGCGCTGGACGAAAAAATAAACTACTACTCCGGGCTGGCACAGCAGACTCCCAAGCCTTTGCCTGCCAGTCCGCTGCGACGGCGTAAATCGCCTCGTCCGCGAGCACGAGCACGTCCTTCCGTCGGATAACTCCAAGCGAAAACCATCGCACTTCGATCTAT
>DATHTH010000013.1:0-8206 GCA_035463495.1 Anaerolineales bacterium
TACGTGACGATGCTCCAGAACTCGTCCAATTCATCAGCCAGAAATGTATCCAGCCAGCGAACGCCGATGGGTCTCACATGCTGGTGGCAGACGATCACGGACGGCAAATCGGATTTTAACGCCCGGGCGAGGAATTCGCGCGTCTCGGGCAGGAGCACCGCCTTGGCCTCGGGACCCCAGTCCATGAAGATGAACTGGACGCCTTTGTGCTCGAATGCCAGGTTGTAGAGCTCTACCGGCTGCGAGTCCGGGAACAAACGGCGCGTCATCATGGCGCGGTCGTCGTGGTTACCGGGCAGGAAGTACATCGGGTAGTCGCGCAGTCCTTCTGTGTTAAGGTGCTGAGGTCCGGGGAGCTTCGCGGACGAGCTCAATCCGAGCAGCCGGATGGCGCATTCGTAGGCTGCATCCGTGGGCGGCTCGACCAGGTCACCGCTGGAGATAATGAAATCGGCTTTCTCGGCTGTGTGCCGGGCGATGTGCCGCATGACCATCCGCAGCGCGTGCCCGGGGACGAATCCCTCGCGGTGAGCGTCTTCGGATTCGAGCAGGTGGTGATCGGTGATCTGGATAAAGGAGAAGTTTTGCATAATTCGGAGTCAACGTCTCCAGACGTTGCTTTCATCTAAAGACCAACGACTGGAGTCGTTGAGTCCGTTAGGTTACTTCCGATAATACACCAATCACCGACATCAGGGTGGAGTAATCGTCGCGCAGGAGGGTGATGAGCTCGTGGATGGCGTTCTCCTTCCAGATGGCGCCGTTCTTGCCGTGGGCGCGGCTGGCTTCTGCCAGATGGGCAGCGACGACTTCCGCGACGGGCACATCCTTGTTGTGCAGGATGTGGCGGAAATACCCGAAGCGACCTGCCGAGGTAAAGCGGGCCATGTCCTTATCTTCGCACAGGTAGATCACGTCCAGGCTGAGGGGCGGGCGCGGCGGGAGCGTATGGTAGATCTTGCCGCCCTGCTCGTAGCCCACTGCCATCACGGACATCTCGACCGGCACGATGCGGCGCTCGCGGTTATCCCGCAGCACCTCTTCGCTGACGTTATCTGCCGTGACCAGCTGCCGCACCAGCCCATCGTCGTCGATGTGAATATCATAGATAAGTCCATACACTTGATAGGAATCGCCCAGGTAGGCGCGTACCAGTGAGCCAAGGGCCGGGACAGTAAACTGAGAGACGCGGCAACCGGCGGTAAAACCCGTCGTCCCTGCGCGAAGTAGCCTCCCGATTTCGATTTGGTGGTTCATTATGCCTCCGTAAGTAGTAACGGCAGACCCAATCGGGTCGTGCCCAGGGGTTTACTATGTACGGTGGAAGGCGAGAACACCTCGCCCGGTCAGTCAACTGTTCGTTTTATTTTTGAGTTATTTGTCATTGCGAGGGCGGTGCTTGCCTGTCCGAAGCAAACCCTCAAAGCATATGCATCTCGGTATTGAATATGAGATTGCTTCGCCTTCAGCTCGCAACACTGGCACCGTACGCCAGTGCGGTGTGACGGGAAAGGGGTGTTTTATCTCTTCGATCTCTGCACACCCGGCAGGGCCTTTGCCGAGTCCTTGTGGGAGCGGTCGCCTACTTCCGACCGCATCCGGCGGAGCTCCATCACCAGCAGCTGCTCGACCTGGTCCTTCTCCTCGCGTCTCACGACGGCGGTCTCGTGGGCGCGGTGCAGCAGATAAGGATAGGGCTTGCTGCCCATCATGTTGCACTGCTCGATCAATACTGCGTGCAGCATTTCCAGCTTCTTTCTGTCCTCTGCCACCCATTGCGGCACCTCGACTCGCACAGGCCAGGGATGCCCAAACGTTCCCACGTTCAGATAGAAGAAGTGCAGGGCGAGCGGTCCTTTGTACTTTTTGACTGACCCCGATTGGAGCGTGAACACCGCCGAGCGATGACCGGGCGGCAGCAGGGGATTTTCCCTTTCCCCGTACAGCCAGCGGTCGCTGACGCCGCGCAGAGGCTGGTAATCGCGCAGCCGCGCGATCTGGTCCTGGTCGGCGGTGGCGATCTCGAGCAGGCGCACGACCAGGTCCGCGCTGGGCTTTTCCACATAGCCTGCCGTTACCACGCCGCGCGCGTGTAGACGTGTGAGCACCCTCAGATAATTTTCCACAAAGTCTGCATACGCCTGCGGGTCATCGCCTTTTGCCCCCCACAATTCGATGGTTCCATCGGTGAGGTTGACCACCTGGCCCTGAATCCCTTTGGAGACCTCGTCCAGCTTCATGCGCTCGCTGATGTCGCGGCGCATGGCAACCATGCCGTCCGAGATGGGATTGCCGTTCGAGATGAGATCGTCGCCATACAGCATCTCCGTCTCCACGCAGGTCTCTGGCGCCTTTCCCGAGCGAAGCTTCATACTGATAATGCCAATATTGATAATGGAAAACTGGACGGAGGCGTGACGGTCCGGGTTGATCTGGGAGCCATCCGCGGCGATGACGGTCACATCGGCTACGGGGGGTGGCGGCGGGAAGGTCGCGGTGAGAGGCTCGTTCAGCGGCACGGCGCAGCGGATATTGGAGTCTACGGCCCGGGCTTCCTCCACTTTGCGCTGCAAGTAGTCCAGCTCATCAGCATAGTCACTGAGCAGCCGGCGGGCCAGGTTGCGTTTTTCCTCGAGAGTCCGCTTGGTCTCGTCTGCCCCTGCGGCGATCTCCCGGATGCGAGCATAGACTTGCTGGAAGTTGATCGGCATCGCTTCTGTTCCTTTATAGAACACGCATTCTTAGAACAAATGTAATAAGATTGTACAGGCAAATACGCGAAAAGACAAGCCCGAATCCCCCAAATCTGGGGTCCTTAAGGGTGGTATCTCCCTATTTAGGTATAAAATGACTACCGGTACGGGAACTTTTCCCCGTGACGGTCGTCTATTGAGCGAGGAGAAAATTTCACCAAGGAGTTGATTCTATGAAAACCAAGTCATTTATCGTTGTGACGATCATGCTGTTTGCGCTTGTCCTGAGCGCCTGCGCAGGCGCTGCGCCGGCCGCCGGGTCTCCGTCGAATCTGCGCACATTAAGCGTTTCTGGCAGCGGCGAGGCGTTCCTGGCGCCGGATATCGCTTACATCTACGTTGGCGTGCACACCGAGGCGGCGACGGCGGCGGAAGCGGTAGCCGATAATAACACCCAGACCCAGGAGCTGATCCAGGCGCTGATCGATTTCGGCATCGCAGCCGAGGACATCCGCACCACCAACTTCAGCATCTGGCCCATGGACCAGTTTGACCCGGTGACCGGTCGTCCCACCGGCGAGAAGACCTATGCCGTGGATAACACTGTCTACGTGACAGTGCGCGAGCTTGACGGACTCGGCGACCTGCTGGACGCGGCTGTGACTGCCGGTGCGAACACCGTCAATAGCATCCAGTTCGATGTGGCGGACAAGGATGATGCTCTGCAGCAGGCTCGGGCGGAAGCCGTAGAGGATGCACGAGAGCAGGCGCAGGCAATCGCGCAGGCAGCGGGCCTGTCTCTGGGTGAGATCCAGTCGATCAGCTTCATCGATCCGCAGCCCTACCCGATCTTTGACGGTCGCGGCGGTGGCGGCGGAGCGGCAGCCGAAGCTGCGGTGCCGATCCAGCCTGGACAGCTGACCTTCACTGTCACTGTAAATGTGACCTACGTGCTCGAGTAATCTCTTCTCTCTTCGCGCAGGACCTGTCTCTGTATGGGAGGCAGGTCCTTTTTTGTCTCCCACCGCCCCTGTCGGGGGAGCAGGTCAGGGGTCGAAGTATAATCTCGCGCATTATGCACATCACCTTGCGAAGGTTCCCTACGGGCCAGGCACAATCCCCGATGGCCGTAACCTTCGCAGGGTTTAATCAAAGGAGATAGCATGCTCAAAGTCGGGTACATCGGCCTCGGGTTGATGGGGAAATCGATTGCACGCAATATCCTCAAAGCAGGGTTTCCGCTTGCCGTTCATAACCGCTCGCGCGGTGCGATGGATGAGCTTGCGGCGGAGGGCGCGAGGGCGGCAGGCTCTGCACGTGAAGTTGCCGAACAGGTGGACATTGTCTTCACGAACCTGCCCGATACACCCGATGTGGAACAGGTCGTGCTGGGTGAAAACGGCATCCTCGAAGGCGCGCAGGATGGACTCATCTATATCGACAACTCTACGATCAAGCCAGCCTCTGCACGCAGGATCGCAGAGAAGCTGGCAGAGAAAAACGTCTTCGCTTTAGATGCCCCGGTCTCAGGCGGAGATATCGGGGCGAAGAACGGCACGCTGACGATCATGGTCGGCGGCGATGCGTCGGCCCTGGAAAAAGCCATGCCGGTTTTGATGGCAATGGGAAAGAGGGTCACGCACGTCGGCGGGGCGGGCGCGGGGCAGGTGGCGAAAGCCGCCAACCAGATCATGGTCGCGGCGCAGATGGTGGCAATGGGCGAGCTGCTCGTCTTTTCGAAGAAAGCCGGCGTGGACCCGAGCAAGGTGGTCGAGGCGATCCAGGGCGGCGCCGCCCAGTGCTGGACGCTCGACGTCAAGCCGCCGAGGTTGTTCGAGGGGAATCGGAATCCGGGGTTTAAGGCGCACATGCAGCTGAAGGATCTCAAGATCATCCTGGATACTGCGCAGGAGTATGATATTCCCGTTTCAGGGACGATTGCCAATACAGAGCTCTTTCGGGAAATGATCGAGATGGGCATGGGTGAGCTGGATAATTCCGCGGTGGTGGGTGTCATTGAAGAGAAGGCGGGGGTGAGGATTCTAGATTGATGTCATTGCGAGTGGCGGCGTTCTTCCGCCCGAAGCAATCTCCGACGAGAGGGGTAGCCTCCTCGATGAGATTCGTCTGATTAGCGGGAGATTGCTTCGCCACTCGCTGCGCAGGGCAACGTACGCCCGCTTCGGGCTCGCAATAACATGGTAGTAAAAATGAAAACACAATGGCCCCTCATCCGTGATTACATCCTGATCATCCTCGCTGCCCTGATCCAGGCACTATCGTTGCGGCTGTTCTTCGTGCCGGCGAACCTGGCGTCGGGCGGAGTGAGCGGCATGGCTCAACTCATCAATCATTTTACAGGCTGGCCGATCGGATTGATGGTCCTGCTAGGCAACCTGCCACTCTTCTTCCTGGGCTGGCGTTTCCTGGGCGGTTATCGCTTCGCCGCCCGGACGGCTCTCGCCATCTTTATGTACTCGGCGTTTACCGACCTGCTGGTGCAAACCTCACTGTTTGCCCCGAATGGACCGGGTACCAGGCTAGTCAACGACTTACAGGGCGATATCTTCTTGAGCGCGCTGTACGGCGCGGTGGTCAGCGGGATAGGCTATGGCCTGGTCTACCGGGCGCGCGGCACGAGCGGGGGTTCCGATATCCTGGCGCGCATTCTCAGCCATTATCGCGGCGTGCCGGTGACCCAGAGCTACCTGATGGTGGATACAATTGTCATTCTGGGAGCAGGCTTCGTCTTTGGTTGGAAGGCGGCTCTGTACGCGATGGTCGCCCTCTACATCAGCGGGCTGGTGGCAGAAGCCACGCTCGAAGGCGGTGGGACAGTCCGCACGGCATTGATCGTGACGAGCGAGCCGGAGGCGGTCTCACAGCGCGTCATCGAGGAGATGGAGCGCGGCATCACGGTGCTGGAGGGTCGCGGCGCATATACGGGGGCAGAACGCCAGGTGCTCTACTGCGTCATCACGCGCGCCGAAGTGGCGGCGTTAAAAGCAATTGTGAACGAGGTGGACCCGCGTGCCTTTATGGTGATCGGTGTGGCGCATGAGGCGCTGGGTGAGGGGTTTCGACCACTCAAGACAGACCAAACTGGCTGACCACTCCGGCGGTCAATCCGATCTGTCCCAGATAATAGAGCGTAATGCTCCATGCTCGCCCATTCTGGATTGGGGAGACGAACTTGTCCCACGCCAGCATCAGATCTGAGGCGCAAAACAGGAACGCCCCCGCGCTGACCAAAAATGCCGCGCCGGTTTTCCATGCCGGATCGTAGATAGTGAGCATGGCTGCGTAAAGCATCAGGGAAATCACTGTCCCGTAGACCATCACGGGCATCACCCACCCGCCTTCGCCTCTGAGGCGCATCGCTCCGGCAATCCTGCGCAGGAGGCGGGCGACATTGAGGGCGATAAAGATTGCCAGGATGACCGACCAGAGGTTGATGGCAGCCAGCGTTTCGCGAAAGCCCAGGACGTAAAAGATATGCGCCAGCAGAAAGGCAAGCAACCCAAACAGGAACATGCGGTCCCGGGATATCATCAAGAGCACATCTCCCAGCAGGGAAAATAGAATCCCCATCCCGAACCAGAAGGGATCGCCCTGCAGTCCCGTGGTGGAAACCAGCCAGAGGAACAGACAGACCATCACGGCTGGCTTGGCGAGGTATCCGAGCCTGCGTATATTTTTGGATATCGCGAGGATTTCAAGCGCAGCAAAGATCAGTGCAAGGATAAGCCAGATGTACATGAGGAGTCCCATTCATTGCGCGCGGAGTGCTGCGCAATCGAAGCGCGGCTACGAGGATGGTCTTCTTGAAGGAACGCAGCTTGATGATGCGCGCTTTATCTTTATAACTCGTGGTCTCGATGGGCCCCTCGGCTCACACTCGGGGCTACTCAACCACCGGGAGCTCTTCCGTTCAGCGCGGGCGTTTTTTCTTCTTACCTATTTTATACCCCAATCGGCGCAAGGCCTCTTCGTTGTTGCGCCAATCTTTCAAGACTTTTACGCGCAGCTCGAGGAAGACGGGCCTGCCGCCCATCTCTTCGATCTCTTTCCTGGCTGAGGAGCCAATTTGTTTGAGCATCTTGCCGCCCTCGCCGATGACGATCCCCTTCTGGGACTGGCGCTCGACAAAAATCGTCGCGGCGATGTAGAGCATGCCGTTCTCGCGCTCGGCAAACTCGTCGATGCGCACGCCCACGCCGTGTGGCACCTCCTCCCGTAGACTGAGCAGGCATGCCTCGCGGATCAGGTCTGCGGCGATGTCGCGCTCGTAGGAGTCGGTGACCTGTTCCTCGTCATATTCCGGGGGGCGGACCGGCGCGAGCGAGATCAACACTTCCAACAACCGGTCGAGATAACGGTTCTCTGTCGCGGAGATCGAGACGACCTGAACATCCCTTTTCAACAAAGCCATATACGCTTGGAGCCTGGCGTCCAGAACGTCCTCTCCGACCAGGTCGACCTTGTTGGCAGCCAGGACGACCGGTGTCCGGCGTGGAACACGGTTGAGCAGGGATGCGATCAGCTTGTCCTCGTCCTGCGGCCTGGCTTGGATCTCCACCAGCCAGAGGACCACGTCCACGCCTTCAAGGGCTTCCTCCGCCTCCTGGTTCAGGAACGTCCCGAGCTTGTGGCGCGGGTTGTGGATGCCGGGAGTATCCACGAAGACCAGCTGGGCGTCATCGGTCGTTAAAATACCAAGCTGGCGCTTGCGCGTGGTCTGCGGCTTGGGCGAGACCGCGGCGATCTTTTGTCCCAGTAACGCATTGACCAGTGTCGACTTGCCAACGTTGGGTCTGCCGATAATCGCCACAAAGGCGGACCGGAATTGCTGTCCCTGTTCTTGTCCTTCTATGATCTCATCCATTGGGTTTCTTTCTGATCGTTCATGAGCGTATGCCCATCCGGCGCAGGGACCGGTCCCACATCTTGTAGGCAAAGGCGATCACCGGGTGGGTCCACTCGCCGACGGGCACACCGGATTCTAACGCCTTGAGCAGGTCCTGTGGTCCCTGAATATTCTGCACCGGGACCTCTACCCAGGCGCCGCCGATGTCAGCCAGGGTATGCGCATCCGAGCCGGCGCTCATCGCGACACCGTGGACTTTCGCCCAGTCCACCGCGGCCTGGTTCCAGCGCGGCTGGGAGATGCGGGCGTTGAATGTTTCCACAACATCGATCTCGTCTTCGACCGTTTCCAACGCGACGGGCTGCAGCCGCCAGCGCTTCAAGGGATCGAACCCGTGAGGGAGAAGCACCAGTCCGCCCTGCTCTTTGATGGCAGCGACTGTCTCCTTTGGGCTCATCCCCGGCGGGATCCGTTCTTTCAAGAATAAGCCAATGATCTCACCGTGAGTGGTGCTGACTTCTTCCCCCACGATAACTGTCAACGGAAATCCAGCCTTCTTGACCTTTTCCTCTTCGACCATTTCCTGCAGCTTCTGCGCCCCCCAGATCTCGTCGTGATCGGTGATCGCCTGGACCCACACTCCCCT
>DATHTH010000014.1:0-16443 GCA_035463495.1 Anaerolineales bacterium
AGGGCATGGTACCTCCTTAAGGGTCCGTTACTTGTATCGATTGAACGAGAGCATCTACATCATTCAGCGCCGGTGTGTAAGAGTCTGGCGCCAGCGCGTTCAGCCTTTGCGTCACGGAGATATAGTATACGTCGTTCGGACCGATGTTTGCGGGAATGGCTACACCTCCCTCTGGTACAGGCGCTTCGACTGTTTCATCATCTGCCAGGATCGGTACGGTCACCGGCAGGACCGCAACGATGTAATAGCGCCCGTCATCCGTCAATCCCTGGAAGTGATAGAACAATTCGTGATTATTGACCGGCGCAGCATACTGGGCATACTGCGTCAGAGCGCGAACACCCCGGCCGCTTTGAAAGGACACCAGCTGGATATTGGCGGCGATCAAGGGAGTGGCGTTGAAGAAGGGGACGGCGGGAAGAGTTTCTCGCATCTGCGGTGAACCTGCCAGGATCCTGCGGAGCCGATCGATTTGTTCAGCGGCGCCCGGGTTGCTCTGTGCATAATCGTCCGCCGGATACATATATATGCGCGGCTCATGAAATTTGCCCTGCAACGCGTAATCGGTCAGGGTAAATCTCAGGTGTGTGGGGGCGATGTCCCAGGGCGCGGTACTATTGGACGCTACCGCGGTCATCCTGTCGCTGCTCGCACTATCTGCCAGGCCACCGGGAACAACAAAGGAGACATTCTCGAATGAGACGATGTTGCCGCTGCGCTCTGTTGCTGCCTGTGTAGGAATATCCACCGTGGGGACTGCAGTAAAGGCCTGCATGGTGGCTGCGACCACCGTTGCCACCTGCTCTGCTTCCGATGGCGTAGAAGGGCTGCTGATCGAAAAGGAGCAACCCACGGTGCCCATTACCAGGCCGGCAAGCATAAAACCCATTGTCAGTTTTTTGTTCATCGTGTTCTGGATCGTTGCCCTGAAAAGGGTCGCAAGGCTATCTCTACGCCACCGTGTTCCTCAGTACACCGATCCTTTCGATCTCGAGCTCCACCACGTCGCCATGCTGAAGCCAGGGGCCCTGGTTCTTGGTCAGCTCGTAAAGGCAGCCCGTCCCCACCGTGCCCGAACCGATCACATCACCCGGGCGCAGGACGACAGACTGAGACGCCCGCGCGATCATGTCGCCAAACGTCCAGTAGATATCGTTGAAGTTGCCGCGCGACAGCTCCTGTCCGTTTACTCTCGCGATCATCGCGAGGTTGTAGATTCCGGCACGGTCCGTAGCCCGGTCGGCGAGCTCGTCCGGCGTGACGATCACGGGACCAAACGAACAGGCGAAGTCCTTCGATTTTACCGGTCCGAAGTTGACTCTCATTTCCTGGACCTGCAGATCGCGTGCCGACCAGTCGTTGAAAATGGTATAGCCGAAAATATGCTCGGCGGCATTCTCCGGCTGGATATCTCTGCCCGGCTTGCCGATCACGATCGCGATCTCCAGCTCGTAATCCAGCGCCTGGGTGTAGCTGGGATAGGGGATGGTGTCCTCATGCCCATAATTGTTGTTGGGATTGGAAAAATAGAAGACTGGAAATTTGTACCAGTTCTCGGGCACGTCCTGTCCGCGGTTGCGGTTGGCGGTTTTGACGTGAGTCTCGAAGGCATAGAAGTCCCGTAACGTCGTCGGGTGGATCGGTGATTGAAAGTTCACCTCTTCCAACGACAGTGAAACTTTGGATGCCCGGCTGGCGGCTTTCTCTGCCCCCGCGGCGATCACAGCATGCATGTCGGGATATGGCAGGGTATGGACTCTGTTCTCGATGATAACAGCCGGCTGGTTCGAGGCGCGCAGTGTGGAGACAGTTGCGAATTTCATAATGAATATTTGATGTCGTTGCGAGGAACGAAGTGACGAAGGAATCTCCGCATCACAGGGGGTGGCTTCGCTGCGCTCGCAATGACATGAGAGTTACAGATTTCCTCGCCGTTCCTGCTCCATCTCGATGGACTCGAACAACGCCTTGAAGTTGCCTTTACCGAATCCCTGGGAGCCGTGGCGCTGGATGACTTCGACGAACATCGTCGGACGGTCCTGGATAGGCCGGGTGAAGATCTGCAGGAGGTAGCCTTCGTCATCGCGGTCGACCAGGATGCCGAGATCATGAATAGCTTTCATGTCCTCCTTGATCGTTCCGACGCGGTCTGGGAGCATCTCATAATAGGTATCGGGCACCCGCAAAAATTCCACGCCGCGTTGGCGCAGCTTTTCGACGGTTTGGAGGATGTTTCCCGTGATGATCGCGATATGCTGGACACCGGGTGAGAGATAGTAATCGAGATACTCCTCGATCTGGCTCTTGCGGCGGCCCTCCGCCGGTTCGTTGATAGGAAACTTGACGCGCCCGTTGCCGTTCTGCATCACCTTGGACATGAGCGCGGAATATTCGGTGGAAATGTCTTTGTCGTCGAAGTGCAGAAGCTGGCGGAAGCCCATCACCTGGTGGTAGAAATTGACCCAGTGGTTCATCTTGCCCAGCTGCACGTTGCCAACCATGTGATCGATCGCCGCCAGTCCGGTTGGCTCAGCTTCGTAACTGATCGGTTTGTAGGTCGGGGCGAAAACACCTTTGTAATCGCCGCGATCGACAAACATATGCAACGTCTCACCATAGGTGTAAATGGCAGAGGTCCGGTAGATGCCGTGATCGTCTTTTTCTTCGCGTGGGGCCCACGCCGATTTGCCGCCGCGTGAGGTGGTCTCTCGCCAGGCTTGCTCTACATCGTCCACTTCCAGGGCAATGACCTTGATGCCATCGCCGTGCACCAGGAGATGTGCCGAGATCTCATGCGTGGGTGAATAAGCGGCAGAGAGGACAAAGCGGGCCTGCCCCGACTCAAGAACGTACGAAGCAAACGCGCGGTTGCCGGTCTCCAGCCCGGAATAGGCGACCGGCTTGAAGCCAAATGCCTTCCACCAGTAGTACATGGCGTGTTTGGCGTTCCCAACATAGAAATGGACGTGGTCAACCGATTTGATCTGCAAGAAGTCCGCCTCTTCGGTCATCGGGCGCGACTCATGTTTGGAGATAGTCGTAGCCATTAAGCCTCCTTCAGTTGGTCTTTGCCGCTTCTTTCACGATTCCTGAATGCTGAGTGCCATGTGCTGATCTGGTTGGTATTCGTTTTGCGAAGAGGCGGCCCTGTGTAAGGATTTTACGACAAAGGAAGGCTGAGTGCAACTGAAAAAGCGAGTCTGCAAACGAGGTTAAATCACAGATCCAGCTTCGTGATTCAAAAAGAGCTGACTTCTCAAGGCATTTCCTTTTTGGATGCGGGTTTCTCGTTTGTTGCAGTTCTTGATGTAAGAAATACTTGACAGAAAGTAAAAAATAATATACTATAAGTAAATAATAACTTACATAAAGTAATCCAAACTAGACAAGAAGAGGAAATCATGTCGTATCAGGAAAAAAACGTCACTGTCTCGCTGGTTAGCCATTTGCTGATCCTGGGCTACTATCTGTTCCACTGGTTTCAAATGTACCAGGAGGGTGGACTGGTTATGGATCGCGTCTTCAGGCTGTGGGCGATTGTCATTATCGCGACCATTCTCGTGAACATCCTTGCCAGTATTCTTACAAACATTGTGCTCAGCATTTTCCATGCCGTACGAACCGGAGGGGAAAAAGATGAGCGCTTCATCGAGGATGAACGCGATAAGCTGATTTCCCTGAAAGGCACAAGGATTTCTTATATTGCATTTTCCATTGGCGTTCTGCTTGCCATGCTCAGCTTTGTCGTCGGCCAGCCGGCCCTGGTGATGTTCAGCTTGCTGATTTTCTCCTCGATGGCCGGAGAGATTCTCGGTGATATTGCCCAGATACATCTCTATCGCAGAGGAATCTAAGATGGAAAAACGCCGGATCAGAAACAACATTCGGAAGCTACGCTTTCAGCATGATGAAATGACCCAGGAACAACTGGCGGAAAAGGTGGGCGTAACGCGACAAACTATCATTGCCATCGAAAACGCTAAATACTCTCCCTCGCTTGAGCTTGCGTTTCGTATTGCCCTTGTTTTTGGACTGCCTTTGGGCGAGGTGTTTTCCTATACCCCGGACGACGAGCCTGCTTAACTACGTTCCATATATAAGCAAGCAGGAAAATATTCTAAAAATAATACTGGAGGAAACTCATGAAAGCAATTGTATATATGGAATATGGAACGCCCGACGTACTTAAGCTTCAAAACGTGGAAAAGCCTGTGCCCGCGGACCATGAAATACAGATCAGGATTCGTGCGACCTCGATCAACACCGGAGATCTCTGGGCGCGCAACTTCAATAATATCTCACCGCGCAACTTCAGCATGCCTCTGCTTCTCTGGCTGCCCTCCCGCCTGTATTTTGGCGTAAGAAAGCCGCGGATCAATATCCTGGGGAATGAGTTTTCCGGGGTAGTAGGAGCGCTCGGCAAGGATGTGAAGCGTTTCAAGCGAGGAGATCAGGTCTTTGGATATCGCGGACAGAGGATGGGTGCTAACGCAGAGTATATTTGTGTGCCTGAAAATGGCCTGGTGGCAGGCAAACCCTCCAATATGTCCTTTGAGCAGGCCGCTGGCGTTCCTTATGGCGCATTAACCGCATTGAATTTGCTCAGAAAAGCAAACATTCAGCGCGGGCAAAAGGTACTGATCAACGGCGCTTCCGGTGGGATCGGTTCCGCTGCGGTTCAGCTGGCCAAATATTATGGAGCCGAGGTCTCCGGTGTATGCAGTACCCCGAGGCTGGCGTTTGTAAAAGCCCTGGGAGCAGATAAGGTGATCGACTATACCAGGGAGGACTTTACCAAAAATGGTGAGACCTATGATCTCATTCTTGACATCCCGGGCAGGAGCTCGTTTTCCCATTGTAAGAATTCACTAACGCCCAGAGGACGCATTCTGTATGCCAGCTTTAAGATGAAACAAGTCTTTCAAATGCTGTGGACATCGCTTGTGGGAGGCCAGAGAGTCATCTGCGCGCTGTCTTCGGAAAACCTGAAAGATCTGAACTTTATCAAAGAACTCGCGGAGGCGGGACATATCACACCGATCATAGATCGGTACTATCCACTGGAGAAAGCATCGGAGGCGCATAGATATATCGAGGCAGGAAATAAAAAAGGAAGTGTGGTTCTCACACTTCCTTGATGAGAGAGAAGGATATGCCGCGCAAATGGCGCGCCCTCCTAGTGCCCCCGGCGTCTCAGCCAATCGGAGCCGAGGACCAACACCAGGGAAAACAATCCCAGTGCCAGAGCCGCGCTGTAGGCGGCGATGTATTGACGTTCTTCGAGGGCGTGGTAAATGAAAAGGGTGGTTGTCATTAATTTCCCCTGTGCCGCGCCGCCGATAACCAGCACCGCGCCAAACTCGCCCAGGGCGCGGGCGAAGGTAAGAGTGACCCCGTAGATCATGCCCCAGCGCAGGGCTGGGAAGGTGACGCGCCAGAAGGTCTGCCAGCTGTTCGCCCCCAGGGTCGCAGCGGCTTTCTCCTGGCGGGTGTCGAAGGCTTCCAGCACCGGGACCAGCTCGCGGATCATGAATGGCATGGTCACGAACAGGGTCGCCAGCACCATACCGGGAAATGCAAACGCCACCCGGATGCCCGTGGCTTCGACGAATGGCGCCAGCAACCCGTTACGGCCGAAAAGCAGGAGCAGCATGTACCCGGCAACCACCGGAGAGACTGCGAAGGGCATATCGATCAGTCCGTTGATAAGTCCCCGCCCCGGAAACCGGTGGCGGACCAAGACCCAGGAGACAATCGTGCCGAAGACCGCATGGACAATAACGACAATCAGACTGATCCACAGGGTGTTCCAAAATGAAGTGAGCACGAAGGAATGATCGAACGCCTCGAAAATCGCTGCCACACCCTTTTCGAACGCACCGAGCGCCAGCGCAGCCAGAGGCGCCAGGATGATCATCCCCACATACGCAATCACAATTCCGATCAATCCTCGGCTTACCCATTTTTCCCTGTTATTCACAAGCCGCGGTGCAGTCCGGTCGGACCCTCTTGAAGAGGAAGCCAGCTTAGAAGAAATGACGCTCATGAGGACTCCAGGGCAGAACTCGTACGCGAACGCCTGCGCAGGTAGTCCGCGAACATCATTAAAGTAAAGGCAATGGTGACCATCACAATAGACATGGCGCTGGCTCCCAGCCGGTTCTCAGATTCGACTTCCCCGAACACGTAAACAGCCGCGGTCTGCGAGATCAGTGGAATATTGCCGGCGACGATGACAATCGAGCCGAATTCGCCGATGGCGCGGGCAAAGCTGAGCAGCGCCCCGGTCACGATTGGCAGGGTTAGCGGCGGCAGGATGATACGACGGAAGATCGTCCAGCCGCCTGCCCCAAGGGTCGCGGCTGCGTGCTCCTGGGCTCGGTCCAGTTCCAGCAGCACCGGCTGGACCGAACGGACCACAAACGGAAACGTGAGAAACAACAGAGCCAGGATAATCCCCGTCGGCGCAAAGATAACCGAGAAATCAAATTGCTCTTTCAGCCACGCGCCCAGCGCCTCTTGAGGACCAAAGAGGATGACCAGCATGACACCGGTGACCAGCGTCGGGATTGCCAGCGGCAGATCGATCACCCCGTTAAGGATCCGCTTCCCCGGAAACTCATATCGCACCAGCACGAAAGCGGTCAGCGTCCCCATGATCGTATTGATAACAGTCATCAGTGCGGCTGTCCACAGCGTGAGCTTCAGGGCATGCCAGGCAGCAGGCAGGGTCACCTGCCTCCAAAGCTCCCCCAGTCCTTCCCGCGTGCCATCCTGTAGAATGACCAGCAGCGGGATGATGAGTATGACGGTCAAATATGTCAGGGCAGCGGAGCGGACGCCCCAGTGACCCCAGGGCAGGGAGGTATGGCTTTTTTGGCCAGCCAGCAGATTTGTTGCAGATGCGCTCATAGATGGTTCCGGGGAGGGTCACTCGCTTCACGGAGCCAGTGACCCTCCATGCCAGTCCTAGATTTTCTTATTCGGGAATTTCTACGCCCTGTACCTGGGCCAAGACTTGATAGAACGTGCCTGTTTCACCAAAGAACTCAGGAGTCGCCTGTGACCATCCGCCGAAGTGGTCGATGGTGAACAGGTCTTCGATTGGAGGATACTGTTCTGCGGTGGCTTCGGCAACCTCCGGGTCAGGCGAGCGCAAGCCATGCTTGGCGAAAATCTGCTGTGCCTCGGGCGTGAACAGGAACTCTACAAAGGCTTCCGCCACTTCGCGCGTGCCGTGCTCATCCACATAGGTGTCTACAATGGCGACCGGGTTGTCGATCTGAATGGTTGAACTGGGAAGGACCAGCTCATACGTCTGCCCGGCTTGCTGGCCGACCAGTACTTCATTCTCATAGGTGATCGCGACATCGCCGATGCCTTTCTCAAAGGTAACGATCGAGTCCCGCGCCGATTTGTCCATGACCGTGACGTTCTGTAAAACGTTAAGCAGGAAATCCTGAGCTCCCGTATCGTCTCCCGTGTAACCCTGAACATGACCGCGTTGTGCAGCGCCATATAAGCCCAGGATGTTCCACATCGCGCCGCCGCTGGTCTTGGGATTCGGTGTCAGGACCTCAAGTTCAGGCTGAGCCAGATCGGCCCAGTCTTGAATGTTCTTCGGGTTGCCCTCTCGCACGGCAAATGCGACCACGGAAGTGCTGACCATGCCCCCGAACGTTTTGCTGCGCCAGTCGTGAGTGATCAATCCAGCCTCTTCCAGGCGGATCACGTCCGCCTCCAGCGACAGCGCGACAACGTCTGCCTCGAAGCCCTCCGCCACAGCCCGGGACTGCGCGCCGGAGCCCTGGTAGGACTCTTCGAACGTCACCGTCTGCCCCGTCTCTTCCTGCCACTCCGCCTGAAAGAGAGGAATGATTTCTGAGTATGCTTCCCGTGGTGTGGTGTAGGCAGCCAAAATCAACTTGACCTCGTTGGTGGCATCAGACCCGTCCCCAGCTGTGTTCGAGGAGCATCCTGTCACCAGGATGGCAATCAATGTGAGGGCAACGATGAGTGTTTTTCTTAATTGAGAAAACATAATTATCCTTTCGGTAATTTTTAATTTATTCCAGATTTATTCCAGCCGCGCGTACGTCCGTGACAATGAACTCTTAGTTGTGGGAATAGTGGGAACGCACGATCAACAGCGAGCAATTGCCGGCGTTTTTCATCACATTCTCGACGACTTTTGTCAGCGAGACCCGTCCATCACGGTTGGGCAATGGGGCGCCCAGGATCACCAAGTCATACTCTCCTTTTTTCATCTCTTCGATGATTTCCGTAACGGGTTGGCCGGTCCGTATTTCGCTTTCCGTGGGAACGCCGAACATCTCAAGGCTGTGTTTGCCGCCTGCCATGAAACGCTCAGTGTGCTGGCGTGCATATCCGTTGCTGGCTGCCTCGTTGACGACTGTGAGTAATTTGGCTTGTGCCCCCACGTGGCGCAGCAACCGGCCGGCAAAGAGCACATCGTCCTTCCCGGGCTCGCCGCTGGCTGCACAGACAAGCGCCCTTTCCAACCGCGCGCCGGGATGGGCTGCCAGCAGTACATGATGCGCCCCAGCCTGTAGGATTTGCTCCGCAAAACTGATCCCTTCCACGGGTCTCCAGCCAACGATCACCAGATCCACCGGATTCTGCCGGGTCGATCTCGCGACCGCGCTGGGTGTGGGGGCAGGATCGGTGCGTACCTGGACGGATGCCATACCATTGCCAAGTTGTTTGCGGGCATCCTGCAAATACGACTCGAGCAGCGTTTCATCCTTTCCGACGCCCAGAAGAGTTAGACGAGCATGCGACATCCGCGCCAGATAGCCTCCCAGGCTCAAAGCCGACTGGCTGCGCAAAGAGCCATCTGTGACCACCAGGAAATTCAAGCCCGGATGAGAAAGCGAGTGCAAGCGACGAACCCCCACCCAGGCTTTCTCATTTACTGCCAGTGGAAATGCAGCAGCCTGCTCGGGCGGACGCGTGGCTTCGATTACGATGTTCTGGCTTCCAAAGGGCACAGCCGGGGCAATCGCCCGCACGCCGGGGATAGAGGGCAGCTCGAGCCGGATGCGCTCGGTAGGACCATTGAATCCCAGGCTGGTGACCACCCCCTCACCCAGCGGCGTGCAGTCCAGCTCCGACCTGGAACTGGCAATTGCCAGGTCTTCCGGCCGGAAGAGCACCTGCACGCGGCCGTCCGTGCTGAACTGGGTCGCCTCTTTTCGCAAGTTGAAAACATGCGGACCAATCTGGATGCGCTCTTTTTCGATCTTTCCGAGCAGGATGTTGGCTGTGCCGAGGAAGGAAGCGACAAACTCTGTTTGCGGGTGCATGTAGAGGTCACGCGGCGTGCCGACCTCGATCAGCCGCCCGTAGCTCATCACGCCGATACGGTCTGCCAGGTCGAAGGCCTCTTCCTGATCGTGCGTCACCAGGATGGTTGCCACACCGAGCTGCCGCTGGATGGCTTTCAACGATCGCCTTAATTCCGTGCGGATTTTTGCATCCAGGGCCCCAAGGGGTTCGTCCAGCAGAAGGACATCTGGCTCGAGTGCCAGGGCGCGTGCCAGTGCCACGCGCTGCTGCTGGCCCCCCGAGAGCTGGCGAGGCATTCGCTCGCTCAATCCGACCAGTCCCACCAGCTCGAGAAGCTCGTCGCGTTTCATCTGGCGCTCTTTTTTGGACACCTTCCGGATCTGCAGTCCGAACTCGATGTTCTCGGCGACGGTCATATATTCGAAGAGCGCATAATTTTGAAAGACAAAGCCGACGTTACGTTTCTGGGTGGGCAGATCGGTTACGTCCCGACCGTGCAGGAGAATCCGTCCTTCATCCGCGGAGACCAGGCCGGCAATCATGTTCAGCACGGTGGTTTTCCCGCTGCCGCTGGAACCTAGCAACACAAAGAACTCACCGTCCTTCACCTCCAGCGAGACGTTGTTGACGACGGTCTGGTCTCCATAGCGCTTATTCACATTTTCGAGCAAAATGGACATGATCACCTCTCACGTTGATTTCATCCCTACGATACTCATGAGGTGTGACCGGCGCGGTGATAAGTGTGTGACAAACGTGTGACAGAGACTACTCGTTTTCCCCCATGACCCGGCTCCACTTCGTTAGCGTTTCAGTCGGAATGCGTACCCGATCCCGGGCAGGTTTTGAATATAGTAAGGCCTGGTGGGATCTTTCTCGATCTTGGTACGCAGCCGGCGCACGAGCTGCCTGAGCATTTCGGAGTTGCCCCCGCTTGCCCCCCAGACGTCACTGATCAGATCACCCGTTGTCAGGATATGGCCGGCGTTGAGCATCAAACTCTCCAGCAGCCGGTTCTCCAGGGAAGTCAGGCTTCTGGTTGTGCCATCGGACAGGTAGACCTCACGCAGCCGGGAGTTGAAATCCAGACCATCGATGGATAAGCGCGTGGAGGAGCGTGAATTCTCCGCGCCGCGACCTCGCCGAAGGACCGCCTGTACCCGTGCTACGAGCTGCCTGGGGCTGAACGGTTTCAGCACATAATCGTCGGCACCCGCCTCCAGGCCGTAGACAATGTCCTTTTCTTCTCCGCGCACGGTGAGGAGGATGATGGGCACGTCGGATTGACTGCGGATGTGCCGGCAAATGGCGAATCCGTCTTTGAGCTGGGGTGTACCAGGTAGGTTCACATCCAGAATGATCAGATCTGGTTTGTCTTCAGCCCAGCGGCGCAACGCGCTGGTAGTATCGCCAGCCATAACCGCCTCAAAGCCCGCCCGCCGAACGGTAAATGCCACCAGGTCTGCCACGATCCGATCGTCGTCCACCACCAACACTTTCATCCCTGACCACTCCCCTTCGCCAGCGGCAGGGTGAACCAGAAGGAAGCTCCGCCCTCTTCGCGTTCTGTGATGCCGACCTCGCCTTGCTGCGCTTCCACAATTTCCTTGACAACAGAGAGCCCCAGTCCGGCTCCCTGCCGGGCGCGTTCGTTTTCCGTCTCGAGATGAGCAAACCGCCGGAAAAGATTGCTGTGCTGTCCGGCAGGGACGCCCGAGCCTTCATCCATCACCTCCACCCGGAGCTGCTGATCGATGACTGCATGCTGGATCTGCACAGATCCATTTTCGGGGCTGTGCTTTACAGCATTCGAAAGTAGATTGACCAGCGCCTGCACCGTGCGGCGCTGGTCTGCCATTACGAAGACGGGCGGATCCACCGGCTGGGCGCTCAGCCTCAAAGAGTATTTTTCTGCAAGAGGTCGAATAATCCCCAGGGCATCGCTTAATATCCTCTCGAAGGAAACCGGCTGGAGGGAGACTTTGAACCGGCCTGCCTCGATGCTGGCAGCCTCGATCAAATTATCGATCAGGGTTTGCAGATTGATGATCCCCAGGTTTAAGGAAATCAGTAATTCTTCCACCTCAGCACGCGAAAGGCTGCCCAGGTTGTCCAACAGCAGTTCCGAGGAGGCTTCCAGAGCTGCGAGCGGCGTCCTAAATTCGTGGGTGATGTTCGCCATAAAATCCCCCAGCAGGCGGTGAATATACTCTTCATTGGAGACATCCCGGATCACAAGGGCGCGATTTGCACTGCTTGCTTCCGGTGGCACCAGTCTCGATTTCGAGATGGATAATAGCTTCTCCTGGCCGTTCATGAGTCTGACAGAGATGCGTCGCTGCTGCCCAACTGCTGGGAGCTGGTTGCTGAAGTGCATTTCTCCCTCCAGAGGCAAAAAGACCGTATCAATGCTCCGGCCGAGGACGCGCTCCGGCTCCTCGCCGATGATCTTGCTGATGCCCGCACTCGCAAAGGTAATGCGATTGTTGTTGTCCAGCGTGAGCATGCCCTCGACGATCGAGTTGAGCAGGTGCTCAATCCAGGCTTTTTCTGCCTGGAGTTGCTGTAGTGAGTGTTGCAGCGCGATTCGGCCATCCTCGAGTGTGTTCGAAAGCTGGTCGATCTCCCAGACAGTTGACCGGATCGAGATGGGCGCATCGAGATTGCCCTGGCGGAACTCGGATGCCGCGTTTGCAAGGCGAACAATCGGCTGACTGAGCCGTTGAGATAACCCGATGCCCAGGAGGGATGCAACCAGCATGATGAAGAATAATCCCAGGACAAGACTGCTGCTCAGGCTGCGCTGGATAGCAATCTGGTCATCCACATTCAGGGCGCTGATGAGGCGAAGTCTTAGTGTGGGATCGATTTCGCCGTCTGAAAGTAAATACCGGCGGTCATTGATTGGGAATGTCTGTTGTTGAAGAGACCGGTTCGGGTTCTGGCTGGCTCGGTTTGTAAGCTCAGCCGCGAGTGCAGGGTTCGTATCCACCGATGGCTCACTGGAATACAGCGCTCTATCACCCCGGATCAAAAAGTACAGCAGTCCGGTCTCCCGCTGAAGTTCCGAAAGGACCGAAGATGCGCTTTTACCAATAACTGCTTTGTAGAGTGGTTCCGGTATGGAAGATATATCGGCGGTCGCATAGAGGTATAGCGCGTCGCCGGACGATAAAGCTGCATAGCCTGATTGCGATCCGACCCGGCAGAGCTCGCTCGCATGGTCAGGGCCCGCAACTCTGTCTGGCTCACTTCCCCTCGTGCAAATCAGAATCAAGTCGAGACCGGCGCCTTGTCGCAGCGTATCCAGATAGCTTTCGAACGCGGACGCGTCCTGTCCTTCAAGCAACTGCGTTAATGTTGGACGTTGTGAGATCAGGAGCGCCAGGCTCTGCAAATCTGACCGTTCGCCCTCCAAGAATGCCCGGGATGCAACCACAGCCTGATCCAGAAGCAGCTGCGCATGTGATGAAGATTGCCGGCTGATCAGAAGTATCGCCGGTACGCCAATGGCAATTCCGATTCCCAGGAAACCAACCAGAAATGTAAATATGAGTTGCGCGCGCAGCCGATGAAGACGGCGTCTTAAGAATGAGAGCAAAGCGCACCTGATTCATTCGCCCGCCTGTCGAAAATCAAGGCGGTGACAGACTCTGTATTTGATTAGAAACGTTCCCCGCTGCGTTTCAGGTTTTCGAGGATAAACATCTTCCAGACCGGGTAATCTTCTACATCCCAGATCATGTCCATGCCCTTCGTCGCATCCTCGGGGTTCCAGCCCAGCCGTAAGATCCGATACAGGGCCATGAATGCGGTTGCCCGGAAATTGGCCTGGCAGTGCACAAGGATTTTCTTCTCCTTGTTCTCATCCATTACGTCCATGAAGCGATCCAGGCCGTCTCGGGTGGGGGTGTTCCACAGCACCGGGATATTGATATATTGCATGCCGAGCGAGGTCACCAGTTGTTCTTCATTTGGCAGAGCATCGATGACGTCATGAGGAGCTAGGTTGATCACAACCTGCACGCCCTTTTGCGCGGCGTCCTCCAGCTGGTCTACGGTTGGCATGCCGCCCGTAAACAGATCCTCAGATAAAGTCAGGAAGTTGTACATATTCTTTAACATTATTTCACCCTCACAACCTTTCCAGCCGTCATCGTTTGCAGGTCGGATGTCTTCAATTCGAAAATGGCATTCGGCGTCCCTGCCGCCGCCCAGATAGTCTCAAATTGCAGGAAATCCTCGTCGAGATAGGTTTCCATTTTCTGGAGATGCCCCAATGGCGGGACGCCTCCAATCGCGAAGCCGGTGACGGCCCGCACAAAATCGGCGTCCGGGCGAGTGATCGGTTCCCCCGCGTATTCGCTGATACGCTTCTCGTCGACGCGGTTCGCGCCGCTGGTCAGGACCAGGATCGGCTTTCCCGATTCCTTGCCCTTGAAGATCAAGGACTTGACGATCTGTCCCAGCTCGCAGCCGGCGCGGTCCGCGGCTTCCTGTGCTGTGCGCGTGGACCCGGCGTGCTCGATCACCGTATAACCGAGGCCAAGAGATTTGATCTGATCTTGAACTTTTTGGGCAGAGGGGGAGAGTGTGGTCATAGAATAGGTCTACGCGTAAGCAAGTAAACAGGCAGACAGGAAAGTACCTGTATACATGTATACCTGTTTACATCTTCCAGATTACGCTGAATTATATCAAGACAGACTTAATTTACCGCCGCGTGTAATGAATCTGCCACAGGAGGCGCCAGGTCTCTCCCCCGTCGTCGGAGCGTTCCCAGTTCCAGTTGAATCGACCCTCTTCAATATCGTACCAGACCATTCGCTGCTTGCACTTTTCCCCTCGGACGATCGCGTCACGGACTAGCGTCATTTTTCCGTCTTCAAAAGTCCCGGTAAAGTCCAGGTAGGTGCCGTTGCTGTCCACCCAGGTCTGGCACCACAGCTTTCGTTCGGGATCATAAGAGGAAAAGCTCATGCCGTGCAGATCCGGGGCGAGAAAGTCCTCCTGAATGATCTTTCCCTCGAGGATGCGCGTGACGGTGTTTGTCGCTTCTCCATCTTCGCCCCAGCGGGCATCCCATTCACCAAGCCAGAAATCAAACTGGTTCTCAGGATTCATGTTGTTCCTCGCTCCCAGGATAGCTTACTATGGCAGGATCTGCCAGGTGCCGTTCAGGTTTTGTAATTCCAGCTCGACGAGGGCGGGTGGCTCGACTGTGGCACGCGCGCTCGCGCGATCTCCCTCGAGATCCAGATTGACAATCTCATAGCCGGCATCTGCGGCAGCTAGCACGACGTCCAGATATTCTCCGGCAAGGGGAGCTTCAAATTCGCCAGTATCAATAATCGTCGCAAGGGTCTTGTTCAATTCTGCCGCACGTGTGTAATCCCCGTCGATAATAGCCTGCTGTCCATGGGCGATCATGAGCTCCACGGCAATATTGGTAGGCGCGCGGGCTTCCCGCATCACAATGGGCAAGTATTCCGGACGCGCCACGGCATCTACCTCTTCCAGTTGGATGAAAAGTGGTTGCGCCGCATAAGCATCCTGATATTCACGCCGCAGTTCCTGAAGCTCGATGGTCAGGCGCAAGTCATCCAACTGCTCGCCGGGATCGTTCTTTTCCATCCAGGCTTGAAATCCCTGATCGAAATCTTCAAGAGAGATCCCGAACGTCAATCGGATGGCATCTTCCAGCGGGAGCAGTTGTCCGTCCTGAGTAGGATCTGACCTGAGAAATTCCCATACTTTCTCCTCACCATAGGCGTCGGCGATATATGTCAGGAGAGCAGCAGCATGCAGATACGACAGTTCGTGCTGCAGGATGATCTCATTGATCGGCACGGAGCGATCCAGATCAAACAACGCCGCCGCGCGCTGTGCCAGGGGTTCGGGCTTATAGTGACCACCGGCAACATAGACTGCCAGACCCTCATAATTAAAATTGACCCCATCCGTGATGCCTTCAAGGCTGATATCTGCTGCGTGAGAAAATTCATGCCGCGCCAGCGTCTCTAAACCTGCACCGCCTACGGTGGGACCATAATAGCGGTCTGTGTAAGATATCAACAGCTTGCCGCCGCCCCCGAATCCGCCGTTTCGAAGAATCCGGTCGATCAGGTAAACATCCATTTTCGATTGGATTTCTGCTTGCATGATTGCTTCAAAGTCATCGGCGCCTTGTTGGAAGTGTTCAGAAATGAAATCAATGTCGCGTGCGGCGGCTGTCTCCGAAATGTAATGGAAGGTACAACAGTCTGTCTCGCGGGTCAGCCATTCTGCGTTCTCTTCATTTTTCGGGCGTTGATCCGCCGGGAATACTTCGAAGAAGTAGGTCTCATTCAGGGCGCCATCTGCAGTGGTGAATTTGAGGGTGTGCTGCCCGGGCAGGTTCGAGGTATCGAATGCCATGGAAAGCAGCACATCGCCAAAAGGTGTGACGGTCGCGGGGACTTGTCTCGGCGTTTGATTGTCGAGAGCCATGAAAACTGTGAACGTTTCGTCAAAGTCGCTGTTGGATCGGATTTCGAATGTCAGGACGTCGCCAGCATAATGCTCCGGCCCGGGAAACGCACGGACGTTCCCCGCAGGCGCTAGCTGTATCCTGTTGTCGAGCTCCGGGCGGTTTACTTGCGTGACCGGTGTCGAAAGGCTTGCCGGGTCGGGCGGGACGTAATTGTCGGGTCGGTCGAAGATGGCTTCATTGTACGCGGTGAAGAAATTGAACACCGCCTGGGATGTGATCCGAGGGACACGCCCCGTGAAGCGGAGTGTGTTGAGGTCCGGGTTGATATCCACCTGCACGTTCTCCACCGGTCGGCCGGCGGAATTGTAGACCGTTTTGTGCTCGAACAGCAGGTGGAACGGAATAGATTCAGGCTCCCCCGGGATTGGCGTCAGATTACTTCCTCGCGCCGAGGGATTTTCAATGGATGTGTTCATACCGAGGTAATAATCTGAAACATCCGTCTTCAAAGGGTCAAGGTACACATGGATGGTCCAGGCATACTCGAATAAATTTGTTACTTGCCCGCGGTCTGCCATATCGGGAATGTCGCGCATCCACAGCAGGACATCCAGTGTGTCCGACTCCTCGTCGACTCTTGCCTGGAATGCAACGACATCCAG
>DATHTH010000015.1:0-27181 GCA_035463495.1 Anaerolineales bacterium
AGCTGCGTGGCGATCCCGGCGTGGTCGGTGCCCGGCACCCACAGCGTGGGAATCCCTTTCATGCGGTGATAGCGGACCATCAGGTCTTCCATGCTAACGAACATCGCATGTCCGAGATGCAGCTCACCCGTTACGTTCGGCGGTGGGATTGCGATCACAAACGGCTGGATGTTCGGATCGAAGCCCGGCTTGTTGGGATCGTTCCACGGCTGGAAGTACCCCCCCTCCTCCCACATCGCATAGATGCGTGGCTCGGTGGATTTGAAGTCATAGGTTTTCGGCAGTTCGTGTTTTGTCATTCTTGCTCCTCGAAAATGAAGTCGATGGCTTTCTCGAAAGAGGCGGCAAAGTCCGTCGAGAACTGGTGCCCGAGATCCGCATGGACTTCCTCTGCAAATTGAACCTGGCTCTCCCGCAGCACAGCCTGGATTTCGCGCGCCCGCTCGAGGGTGTGGTCCTGTTCTCCGACGACAAAGTATCCGCGAATATCGTCTCTGCCATCGCGTAGCTCGTTTGCGTCTGCCCACCAGGTGCCAAGCCCGATGAAGCCACGCGCGGGGAGATTTCCTTTTCGCGCCGTGTAGATTGCCATCCCGCTGCCCTGGGAAAATCCGGCAATGACGACTCGCTGCACATCGATCTCGTGTCGCTGTAAGACCTGCTCATAATAAAATTGCAGGTCTGCCATCCCTTGCGTAGGGTCATCCCAGTGGTAGGCGCCCGGAAACACCGGCTGTGTGGACTGGCACGCGAGCACGAGCCAGCCGCGCTGCTGCGCAGCTTCCCATTGCGCCAGATCGCTGGCTTTATTTCCATTGCGACCGTGCAGCGTCATCAACAACGGATACTTACCCGAGTCAGGCGGCTCTGGGAGGAGCAGCGCGTAGTCCCGCTCGATACTCGTTCGTCCCTTTTCATAGTTTTCCTTGGACACCCCCACCAGGCGCTGAAACTCGGGCAATTCACGGATGGCATTCAGATCGGGATCGACGAAGAGATCCGGGGACCACCACAGGCCGGCATCGAGCCCCTGTCGGAAGACAGAGAGCGCTTCATCGGGGCGATTCCCCAGACTCAACACGCACATGCGCCAATACGTGAGTCGCGCTGCCTGCTCCGGAAACGAAGCGCGGTTCTGCTCAAGAAGCTCATGCGCCTCGTCGAATTTGCCCTCCCGATATAAAGCGATCATTTTTTCGGTCAGCTGATTAAAGGTCATCTGTTCCATTCTGTCTCCGGCGTAATCTCGTTCGATACTTAAAACAAAACGCTCCGTCCAGGACGAGGACGAAGCGTGGGCTCCGCGGTACCACCTCAGTTCGTTCTTTAACCACAAAGGTCACCAAAGGACACAAAGGGCAAAAAACACACTCTATGGCTGACGATCATCAGCCTCAGCTGTAACGGGCATTCCCGTGCTGGTCTACTGAGCCAAGAGCTTTTCTTCAGCAGTAATTCAGACGACTTCGGCGTTGTTTTCCTGCGGAGACTTCCACCACGGTCTACAGGACCGGTCTCCTTCTCTATCAGGCTACAAATCGCTTACTACTCCTGAACAAACGAAATTATATGCGGCGTGGTGGGGAGAGTCAAGAAAGCCGAATGCTATAATCCGCCGCAGCATTTGGAGGAGCACGATAAAAAGATTTATCCGCCCGCTGGTGATATCGTTGCTAGTGGTTTTCCTGTCACTGGTTCGATCTGACATCCCATGGACCGATATAAACGCGGCTATCCTTGTGGGTGCGGGTGATATCTCCACCTGTGGCAACGATAACGACGAAGCGACCGCAAAATTACTGGATGCCATCCCCGGCACCGTATTTGCTCTCGGCGATAACGTTTATATCGATGGCACTTACAGCGACTTCATCAACTGCTACCACCCAACCTGGGGCCGGCATAAGGACAGGACCATGCCCGTGCCGGGCAACCATGAATATTTCACACCGGGGGCGGCAGGCTACTTTCGATATTTCAATAACATCCCTTCGTATTATGCCTATGACCTGGGCGAGTGGCGTATTTATGCTTTGAACTCTGAGATCGACGTTTCACTCACAAGTTCGCAGGTACGCTGGCTGAGAAATGATCTCGCCGCAAACCCCAGGCTTTGCGTGCTCGCCTACTGGCACAAACCACTCTGGTCCTCGAGGTATGAGGACGGCAAGGATGAAACCTACGAGGCGCTCTGGAAAACGTTTCATGACGCCGGCGCGGAAGTAGTCATTAATGGCCACATCCACAACTATGAGCGCTTTCAGGAGATGGATGCGAACGGAATGGCTGCTTCCCCGGGCCTGCGGGAGATCGTGGCGGGTACGGGCGGCGTGAATCATGACGGGTACGTCATCCGCCTACCGACCACCGAGGTCCGGGACGCCTCCACCTATGGCGTACTGAAATTAACCTTACATCCTGCGAGTTATTCATGGCAGTTCATCCCGGTCCCGGGCGGGGCATTCGAAGACCGTGGCAGTACCGAGTGCCATCGGTAGCGAATGACAGTCAGGTGCATACTTCTCAATCGATTCGACTACCATTCGACTATGATTCGATTAATATTTTCTATCCCGGCAAGGCTCTCAGAGTAAAAAGGTTCCTCATCCTGTTCTCTCGATATAATCACAGGGAAGGGAATTCATCCTCACATGCTCAATGGAATCGAACTCGTGATTGTAGGGCTGGCGGCGATCGCAGCCGGGGCTGTGAACGCGCTGGCGGGCGGCGGGACGCTGATCACCTTTCCCATGCTCACCTTCCTCGGCGTCCCGGCGGTGGCGGCAAATATCACCAACACCGTAGCGCTCTGCCCGGGCTACTTTGGCGGGACCCTCGCCCAGTGGAACGATCTGCAGGGCCAGAAGCACCGGCTCTGGCTGATCGTGCCTGCGGGCATCGTCGGCGGCGTGGTCGGCGGCTTATTGCTGTTACAGACCGGCGAGCGGCTGTTCCGGGATCTGGTTCCGTATCTCATCCTGCTGGCATCGCTCCTGCTGGCGATCCAGGACCCGGTTCGCCGCTGGCTCACACGCCGCACGAAGGAGGGACAGAGCGGCGGACTGGAGAAGCTGACCTGGCTACCGGTCGGGCTGGCATCCGTCTACGGAGGTTACTTTGGCGCGGGCTTGAGTGTGATCGTGCTCTCCGCCCTCGGGCTGACCATCGAGGATTCCCTGACGCGGCTGAACGCCCTCAAGCAGGCGGTGGCATTCACCGTCAATCTGGCGGCGGCGATCTTTTTCCTGTTCTCAGGGCAGGTGATCTGGCCGGCGGCGCTCGTCATGGCGGTTGGCGCGCTGATCGGCGGGATTTTAGGAGGGCGGCTGGCAGGCCGCATCAAGCCAGCCACGCTCCGCCTGACCGTCGTGTTGATCGGCGTGGTCATTGCCATCATCTATTTCGTGCGGGGATAAATAAGCCGTCAAGCCCCATGGGGTAGCGGACCCTGTGTCCGCAGCTGCTTGCAGGATCAAATCCCCGCACATATAATCTCAACTCAAATCGTTTCATGAGGAGGCTTTTGTGCATAAATATTTCCCGATCGTAGTTATCATCCTGATTGCCACATTCATCCTGCCCGCCTGTGCATCCGGCAGCGACGATGCGCCGGTTCGAGCGGTGGAAAACTATCTCAATGCCCTGGTGGAAAAGGATGCCGACCGTCTTTCCACACTTTCCTGTGGCGAATGGGAGGACGACGCGCTGCTCGAGATGGATTCCTTCCAGGCCGTTGACGTCCGTCTGGAAGGACTGGCCTGCGAGCAAACGGGGACTGACGACGCGACCGCCCTTGTGCTCTGCAACGGAAACATTATCGCCACCTATGATAACGAAGACCAGGAGCTCGACCTCTCCACGCGCACGTACCAGGTGGTGGAGGAAGGCGGAGACTGGCTGGTCTGCGGCGCTCGCTGATTGCTGAAACACAAAGGACACAACGTGCACAAAGGTTACTCTCGAGGGTCCTGTGTGTCCTTTATCGCAAAGGACCCCTGGATGGGGGACACTTCTATCCGTAATGATCGAGACGCCTAATGGGACTGCTTCAAGTCGGCGTCTCCATCCTGACCTCATTACTGATCGGCGCGCTGACACGTTTCGCGCGCCTCGGAGGAACAGCACGGACCTATCTTTTGCTGATCGCCAGCGTGCTGGCGGTCTACTGGTTCCAGCCCCTCGTGCCGCTGCGCTCCTTTGACTTCTGGCTTCCCTCCCTCACGCTTGGGCTGGTGCTTCTGGTCTGGTTTCAGATCTCTCGCACAGGCACACAAACGGAAAACGGGACGTTTTCCTGGCGCGCCCCTCACAACCGGGCTGCCCTGTTCCTCATCTTCGGACTGCCGTGCGCCATCGTTCTTTCGCGTTACGTCCTGCCTGATCCCCTCCTGACGGCGTCCCACCCACCCCAGATCAGCCCTTTTCTACTCTTCGTGATCAGCGCCGCTCTGATCCTTCTGGCCCTATCGGCGCTTGCACGTCGCTCGCTTGCGATCCTCTCGGCGACGATCATTTTGTTGATCCTCATCCTTATCGTCCTCAAATCGCCAGCGCTCTCGCTGCAGACCAGCATATTCATTCGCACGGTCACAAATCGTTCGGTGGAGACTGCCGCATTCACCGACCTGCGCTGGCTGGGTATTTCGTACATTGCCTTCCGCCTGATCCACGTGCTGCGCGACCGGCAGGCGGGACGTCTGCCCGAGCTCTCGTTGGCTGAATTTGCGGCATACGTGGTCTTCTTCCCCTCGCTGGCTGCCGGTCCCATCGACCGCGCCGAGCGCTTTGTCCAGGACTTGCGGAAGGAGTTCGTCCTGACCCAGGACGAGACCCTGCTCGGCGGGGGGCGCATTGTGCTCGGGTTATTCAAGAAGTTCGTGGTTGCCGACACCCTGGCACTTGTCGCGTTGAACGATCTGCTGGCATCCCAGATCGGGGCGCCTGGCTGGATGTGGATCGCCGTGTACGCCTACGCGTTTCAGATCTACTTCGACTTCAGCGGCTACACAGATATCGCCATCGGCGTTGCGCGGCTCGTGGGCGTTCGGCTCCCCGAGAATTTCGCAGCGCCCTACCTCAAGCCCAACCTGACCCAGTTTTGGAACAGCTGGCACATGACGCTCACACAGTGGTTCCGTTCCTACTTTTTCAACCCCTTCAACCGCTGGATGCGCGGGCTGAAAACGCTTCCTACCTGGACGATGATCCTGCTCGGACAGGCGGCGACCATGCTGCTGATCGGACTCTGGCACGGCATCACGCTCAATTTCATTTTCTGGGGGCTGTGGCACGGGCTGGGACTCTTCCTCCAGAACCGCTGGAGCGACTTCCTACGCACGCGCTACCCCGCCGCGCAGCAAACCCCACGGCGTGCTAGCCTCCTCCAGATCGGTGGTATAGTGGTGACCTTTCATTTTGTAGCCCTGGGCTGGGTCTTCTTTGCCCTGAGCGACCCGACGCTCTCATGGCAGGTCATGTTGAAGCTGTTTGGTCTGTCTCCGCGCTGAGTGCTACGCAGCCGAGGCCGCAAGAACCTATGCAAGAAAACCAACCCCGTATCCGGCTTTTTCACGTTCTGCTCAAGGCGATCCTGTTGTTTGCCTTGTTCAATTTCGCGTTTGTATTCATCGCCGACCTCCCCTTCGGAAAGCTCTCCCTCTATAACTCTCTCTTCCCCGGGCGCGAGCGCCTGCCCTTTGGCGAAGTGCCCCAGTCCTACAACCTCAGCCCCTCCGACCTGGATGCTATGTTCGCCTCGCACGTCCTGGAAGGCGCAGAAAAGAGACCTGACGAGTATCGAGTGCTGCTCATCGGCGACTCATCTGTATGGGGTACACTGCTCCGGCCGGAAGAGACGCTCGCCGGGCAGCTCAATGCAAACCCGGTGCCGGCGTGCGGGAAGACGGTCCGTGCCTATAACCTTGGCTACCCGACGCTCTCGCTGCTCAAAGAGCTGATGCTGCTGGATCGTGCCCTGCGCTATCAGCCGGACATGGTTATCTGGCTCACAACGCTCCAGTCCTTTCCCAGAGAGAGGCAGCTCACATCGCCGCTCGTCGGCAATAATGCCTCGCGCGTCCGGGAGCTGATCGACCGCTATAACCTGGACTTGAACCCGGACGAACCCACGCTTGTGGACCCCTCGTTCTGGGATCGCACCTTCCTGGGTCAGCGCCGGGCGGTGTCAGATTTCCTGCGGCTGCAGATCTACGGCGCCCTGTGGGCTTCTACAGGCATCGACCAGGTCTATCCTGAAGACTACACCCCCGCCCAGATAGACCTCGAGCCCAGCCACGAGTTCCAGGGTCTGGACGCCACGGCGGCAGGTTCTCTCGCGGAGCACCTCGCCCTGGACGTGCTCGCCGCGGGCATGATGGCTGCGGACGTGCCGACCCTGCTGGTCAACGAGCCTATGCTCGTCAGCCATGGCGCCAACAGCGATATCCGCTATAATTTTTTCTACCCGCGCTGGGCGTACGACGAATATCGCGACCTGCTAGCACAGCTCAGCGCCGACTCCGGATGGAGCTACTTCGACTTCTGGGACCTGGTCCCCATGGACGAGTTCACGAACAGCGCCGTCCATCTCACGCCCGAGGGGGAAGCGCTCCTCGCGGCTGAGGTAGCCGGAGCCATCCAGATGACATGCCGATAGGACTATGAGACGTACCTTCTTTTGCTTAATGATCGCTCTGCTGGCTGCCTGCGCCCCCGCGGGGACGGCCGCACCCGATACTACCTCTGCCATCCAGCCACCTGCCCCCCTGCAGGAAGCGCTCCCAACGTCGGATCAGCCGGTCACAGAACCCGTCAGCGCAGTCACCGAGATGCCTGCCACAGTTCCGGCAGCAGCTTTCAGCCCCACCTCCAAGCCGCCGCTCGCGCCCGAAGCCTGGAAGGAAATGCCCGCTGTGCCCGCGGAGATCAGCGACGCCATGCGCGAGGTCTACCGGCGCGGCATTGCAATGGGTAACGACCCAACCCGCTTCTCCGTGATAGGCGATTGCCAGAACGTGTCCTCCTACTTCCTGGCGGTCTACGAAAAGCCGGGCGAGTTCAGCCTCGGGGAAGACTACGCCCACCTGCAGCCCACCATCGATTATTACCGTGGCTCCTTCAACCGCCAGAGCCTGGCCGTCAAGGGTGGCTTCAACGTGGCTGCCATCCTCTCCCCGCTGCGCGCCGACCCCGAGACCTGCAACACGAACGAGTCCCCGCTCGACTGCGAGCTGCGCACGTGGAGGCCGTCCGTGGTCTTCGTCAGCATGGAGACATGGTGGTCCGAAAAGCCCGCCGAGGAATACGACAAGTACATGCGCCGCGTCATCGAGCGCATCCTGGAGAGCGGCGCGGTGCCGATCATCGCCACCAAAGCAGATAACCTGGAGGGCGACCACAGCATCAACGCCGCCATCGCCCAGATCGCCTACGACTACGACATCCCGCTCTGGAACTTCTGGGCGGCGGTCCAGCCCCTGCCAAACCACGGGCTTAGCTCCGATAACTTCCACCTCACCTTCGCCCGCAACTTCTTCGACGATCCCGTGCGCATGAAGAGCGCCTGGCCCTGGCGCAACCTCACCGCCCTCCAAACCCTGGACGTGGTTCGCAAAGGCCTGGAGGAGTGACCGGATACAAATGAAGGCTTGCGATTTTCCGCACAGGCAGACAAGAAACATCCCCTCCGTGTGATCCGCAGGCACAGATCTGATCCGGAGACATATGCGCAGGAGGCGCAGGTCAATTGCGTTAAGCGTGGAGGGTGGAATTCGAATGAAGCCGATTGCGTAGACAGCAAAGCGCTGGAAATCTATCACCGGGGAGTGGGCACAGGGGTCGCTTCCGCCCAGAGCCCACGCGCTCCCTCCCGGGCAGCTTGCTCTGCGTCTTTGAATATCTCTGCGCACGCCGCGCCATCCGGGATATCGACTGCCATTCCGTGTCCATGTTCAAGAAGCTGTTGATTCACGAACATCTCTCCCACCAGCACATATCTCAACAAGCGCCCGGACGGGTCCTTTTCCACATGATCGGCAATCAGGCGCACATTCTTATGGTAGACAAGCTCTGAATTTTCCAGATACGCCTGGAAAGCATTCTGATGATCCTGCGGCACCGTGACGCCAATATAACGGACTACGTACACCAGGTCATTTATCAGGACCTTGATGGTGTTCCCATCCACGATCTCGATGACTCTGGCGTCCTCCGCTGCACTCCTGGGAATGCAGGCTACTCCGCTTGCAGGCGTTGCTGTGAGCGGCGCTGCGGTTGGAGAGGAAAGCGGCTGCAAAGTACGGGCTAGATCGGTGGAGGTAACGGGCCCTTCGGTCGGCAAGGAGGCAGAAACCGGGAACGCGCTGGTAGAGGTCGCTGCAGGGCGCTTGATCAGGCTTTCGGTGGTGCGGATCTCATCAAAATAGCTTATGAATACACTTGCCAGGGTCTTTCCCTGAACCACAGGTGCAAAGAGTGCCATCGCGATCAGCGCTGTCATCAGGCTCGAAACAACTTTTTTAGATAGATGGTTTCGCCTGACGTAGGTTCGCGACTGCGATGTAGCCCGGCGCTCTTCAACAGGAATATCCGTGATGACGCGCGGGTTCAGAATTCGCTCCAACGCCTGGCCCAGCATCGCGAATGCAAGACCGGTCAAGAGCAACAGGAAAATAGGTTGGAGCACCCAGAAGGGAGAGCCGTACAGCGCCCCGCGCGAGAGCCCTTCGTAAATGATCCGACCCCAGGAGGGGTACACCGACTTGATGTTGAAGAAACCGAGCGTGGCTTCCCAGAAGATAAAGCTGGGGACCTGTGAAACGACAAGCGGGATCAGAACCGGCAGGACGCGCGGCACGAGATACTGGCCGATAATCCTGAGGTCACTGGCTCCGTACGCGCGTGCCGTTTCGATATAGGGCGCTTCCTTGGCTTGCAACAATGCCGAACGAATGGTTTTAACCGGTGAGCCAAGAGCGTTGATAGTGACCACGATCCCGAGGATGATCCATATATTCCAGCTGAATACCACACTGACAAGGACCGCCACCGATAGACTCGGCAGCACCATATTGATCTCCGTTAACCTCTGGACGATATGGTCCGCCCAGCCGCCAAACCAGACGCCAATGGCTGGCAGCAGCATGGCAACCAGGGTGGTAATGAGCGTGCCCAGCAAGCCAATGAGCAGCGCAAAAGGCATTCCCCAGAACAATGGCACGACCAGATCCCGCCGGGCGTGATCGGTGCCTGCCAGTCCGTAGACCTGACCCAGCACAACCAGCTGCGGCTGGAAATCGCTCGACTCCTCAAACAGCACGCCTGTGAGGGTCAATCGATACTTGCCCCGTTGGGGAACAGGCTGCGAGGAGCCTGGTTCTGCAAACAAAAGGGTGAATGCCGGCGTCCGATACTGGCCCGTGGAAACGAACCAATCCTTCCATGCCGGGTGTTCGTTGAGAAGCTGGTTGGTTCGAATATTCGTTTCGAAGTCATAGCTGCTGCCACCATTGGCAGCTGTACCTCTCAGGTCAAGCGTTCTGCCATCCGGGTATGTCCATACCATGGATACAAAAGGGACCTTCTCATCAGAATAAGAGTCAAAATAGAGAAAGACTTCACTCGGGATTTCACGATAGGCATAATCAAATGTAAAGGTAACGGTCTTCTGAATCCAGCCGTTCTCCAGGGTCTGCGTGGATACTTGAGTCCCGTCGCTCTTTTCATCCAGGATCAGGGTGGAAAGCAAAGGCGTGGCGCTGAATGCATTGACCCAGGCAGGCTTGGCGGTGCGCGGGGCGCGGTTGCGGCCCGTCAGGCGCTCCTGCCCATAGTCCTCGCCAATTTCAGCGTATGGGAGCGCCATGACCGCGTAGATCGAGCCTGCCAGTAAGATCAGGATGACAGCCAGGCCGAACATAGCGGATGGGTATCTGCGAAGCTCGTGCGAGAGCGCTCTGGCTCTCTGCAAATTCTCGAGCCAGGTGGACTTGAGATCGCGGACGGCGGTACGCCACGAGACCCTGTGAGGTCGGGGCGAGGTGTGTAGCCGGCCTCCCTTCTCCGTTCCCCCTGTCTGTCTACCGGCTTTGAGCCGATTCAGCCAACCTGGTCTCCGGGTTTTGGCACGCATAGCGCGTGCGTTATTTGCCGGCAGCAGCAGGATGCGCGGATCGATCAGAACGTAAATGAAATCCAGGAGGAAGACCATCGCCCCCAGTAAATAAGCGAAAATGACCACAATAGCCACGACAATGATTAATTCTCCGGGATCCATGCTTTCACCCCAGAAATTCGGCAGAGCCTCATGAATGTATAACCAGCCCAGCCCGGGCCAATCGAACACGTACTCCTGCACCATGCTCAGCTGCCAGAAACTGATCAGCGTGGTTAAAAAGCTGGTTACGACATAGGGGAGAGCCGGCCTCAGGATATAACGCCTCTCCAACACACTGGAGGATAGTCCCTTTGCACGCGCCAGCTCCACATAGTCCTCCTCGGAATAGATAATGAAGAAGGTCCGCCACGTATAGACCAGCTGGAAGATCAGGCTCAGCACAATGGCAGCTACCGGCAGAATCATATGCTTTGCTACGACCAGAGCGTGAGCCAAAGGGTCGGAGGGAGTTTGGAAATCGTACTTACCGCCAAAAGGCAGCCAGCGCAACTGGAATGCAAAAATGGCGATCAACAGAATTGCGAATACCCAGCTGGGTACGGCAGAAACAGGCGCCAGAACCGAGAAGACCCTGTCTACCCGGTTGCCATAGTTGCGCGCCAGGTAGAGAGAAATCGGGAGTCCGAGCACAAACACGAGAAGATAAGCCGCTCCGATCAGCAGCAGAGTGTTTGGCAGAAATTCCAGAATGACCCCCAGTGCCGTGGTGGCCTCGCCCCGTCCAACGTCCAGCTTTCCCCAGTCAAAGGTCAGAGCCTTTAAAGTCCACAGCAGGTAACGCGGCAGGCGCGGGAGGTTCAATCCCGCCTCCTCACGCAATTCTTCGGTCAGCGCCTCCACTTCGGCGTCACTGGGCGCAGTGGTCGGCCAAAACAGACCTCCACCGTACAGCTGGATGCGCACTACGCGCTGAATCTGTGCTTCAAGACTCTCTTCAAAAGGGGACGTTGCCGGTCCCAACCCGCCGCGCGTGGGCTGGTTTGCCAGCAAAACAGTGATGAATACACCGGCAAAGATGGTAAGAGCAATGGTAAGCGCCTTGCCCACCAGATAACGCACCGCCCGCATCAGTCGGGGACTCGAGGAGACAGACGAAGGTTGGCGGGTGGTGTCCAATTCAGCGGCTCCTGTGCCTGGAAATGTTTAAAATTAACGGGCGAATCCCTTTTTTACAACCTCCTCTGGAAGGGTTTTTCCGGGGTGGACGTGGCAGACAGGGTTGGCTGGCAGTCAAGCGGGTTGAGTGCGCGTTTGCGGGTTCTTGATATTGGTATTCTTGCCTTTCCCGGTTCAGGAAGAGAGCAGAAAAAAACAGTCCCCCATTTCGGGCGGGACTGTTCTCATTCCCAGTCGTTACTTTTTTCATACCCCAGTCGTACGAGCAAATCGCCTGTCATGTCCTTGAACAGCTGTTTGTGTTCAGCTGTAAAATGGTCGCGCCAGCCGCCCGTCTTCCCGGAACGGAACGTATGACTCTTTTTGGGCTGGATGGCGTTGATCAGAGTCTTCAGCGCGGTCTCACGCGGCGTGGGGATTTGATAGCCGGTGCGTTCCACCTCATCTAGCATCGCATTAAGTGTCGTGTCGCGGCGGTCGATTAAATCCTCGAAACGGATGCACATCACACGTTCCTGCTGCAACCAGTCGAAAACGCCTTCGTAGCGCTGCTTCACGCTAACCATCCTCAGTCCATCGCGCTCAATCCCCGTGATGGCAACCTTGAGACGCTCGCTGAAATCGGGTAAGGATTTGTAGTACTCATGCATGCCATGTTCTTCCTGCATATCGGTGGCGAAGAAGACCTGGGAAACGAGCATATCGCGCGGGTCGCGATAGATGAAATAATTGACACGGCCGGGCTGGCACAGAAATGCGACATTCTGCGGCGCGGCCTCCACATACCCCCATCCGATCACACCGCGCGGAATCATTTTCAGTTCACCAAGAATTTCCTCTTTCTTCTTTCTTCTTCCACCTTTTGTGATCGTCCGCACCGGATCCGCTTCGACATATCTGTACGGTATGATCTCGGTAAAACCGTTCAGGATTTGCAGCAGCAGGTGCGATCCGCTCTTGGGCTTGGAATTGCCAAAGATCGGCGGCGCCTCATCAAAGGAAATTCGTCTCCAGCGCGCAATTGCCTGCAGTGTCTTCCCGGCAGGACGAATAGCACGGCGGATCCGCTGAATAACATTCACTGTCTTTGCTACCAGGTTACACAGTCACGGAGATTCCTTTCTGATTCTCCATGGCTGTGTGGCTGCTCAATCTTCACCGTTCGTGCGGCGCAGTCTCTTCATCGACGGTTTCTCGCTATCGTAAACCTTCTTTACGCCATCCCCGAGCGCCGCCTCCGATACCCTGATATATTTCACGAGGCGCTCGAAGCCGCCCGGCTCCACCGAGGCTGCTTGGTCGCTGCCCCACATGGCGCGGTCGAGGGTCAGGTGCCGCTCCACCATACAGGCGCCCAACGCCACCGCGACTGCCGAAGGGACCAGCCCCACCTCGTGACCCGAGTAACCAACGGGAACGCTCGGGAACTCCCGGCGCAGGGTTTCCACCATTTTGAGATTCAGCTCCTCCGGCTCGCAGGGATACGTGCTCGTGCAGTGCATCAGCACGAGATTCTCCTCGCCGGCGATCTCGATAGCCTTGCGGATCTGAGCCATGGTGGACATGCCCGTGGAGAGGATCAGCGGTTTGCCTGTGGCGCGCGCCTTGTGAATTAAGTTGTAATCCGTGAGGGAAGCAGAGGGAATTTTATAAGCAGGCGTATCGAACGTTTCCATGAAATCTACGGAGGGCTGATCCCAGACCGAGACCAGCCAGGTCATACCCTGTTTCTTGCAATAGCGCTCAATCTCACAGTATTGCTCTTCGTTGAACTCAACCTTATAGCGATATTCGAGATAGCTGATATAACCCCAGGGCGTTTCCCGCATCTGGGTTTGTTGATCAGGAGGCGTGGCAATCTCTGGCGTCCGCTTCTGAAACTTGACAGCGTCCACTCGAGCGTGCACCGCTGCATCGATCATTTGCTTGGCGATCCCAAGATCACCATTGTGATTAATTCCGATCTCTGCAATCACATAAGCAGGATGGCGATCGCCCACCAGACGCTCTCCGATTCTGATTTCACGGGTCATTTGTTCTCCTTTGAGGTAGCACCGGCTTTAGTCGATTGAACGACTGAAATCGATACTACGGTTCTTCAATATCAGGTCACACAACTCACGCAACGCGCCATGCCCGCCCGCCTTGCCAAGAACCAGATCGGCAGCCTGAATCACTTCGGGATACGCATCCGCCACGGCGACGGACCAGCCGGCAATTTCAAAGCACGGGAGATCGTTGAGGTCATTGCCCAAGTACACGACGTTCTCCGCGGCGAGGTTTTTTCGCCGGAGGGCTTCCAGCATCGCGTGACCCTTTTCATAGATTCCTACCCCATGGATCGCCTCCACCCCCATCTTTCTGGCGCGCGCCTCGACAACCCGGTTCGGCTCCGAGGAGAGGATCATCACCTCAATGCCGGCGGCGCGCAACTCCCGGATGCGGATACTGTCGCTGCGATAGGCGGCAACCGACTCCGTGCCGTCCTGATCCACCCAGACGCGGTTATCGGTGATCACGCCGTCGAAGTCACAGATGATGAGGTCGATCCTCCCAGGGATAGGTCGCTTCACCTTCCCAGGTGTCACCATATCGAGCCTGCTCTGGACGAGCGCTTCATACTTCGCCCAGTCAGACAAGGTATCAATGTCTGCGGTATATCGCGGATCGATCACCAGCGGATAGATCACATCGCCGGTTAGCGATCGCTTCTGCTGAATCGTCGAGACACGGATCGCATCGATGTGCCCCGTCTGCCAGTAGACCGGCGGCAGAATCTGGCGCGGCGCGTTGTATGGCTCAGGGATGCCTTCGACGGCAAGCAGGGGTGTCATCGGCTGATCCTCGGCGGCGAAGCGCCACATTTTATGTGGGTTCTGGCTTGCCGGGATCACGCCGCGCACACAATCGGCATCCGGGTGCTCCAGCAGGATTTGTACCGCCTGATCCACACATTCTTTTGGACGTACCGGCGAAGTCGGCCGGAGCTGGATAACAACCTCAGGTGAGTAGCCTTCGTTCTGCTCCAGCCATTCCAGGGCATGCTCGAAGACTGGCAGATCGGTGGTATGATCCTGCGCCAGCTCGGAGGGACGCAGGAAGGGAGTCTCCGCTTCATACTTACGCGCGATGGCTGCGATCTCTGGATCGTCTGTTGAGACGATGATTCGTGTCACACATGCGGCTTGCCTCGCCGCCGCGATGCTCCAGGCAATGAGCGGATAACCCGCAAAACTGCGGATGTTCTTGCGCGGGATCCCCTTCGAGCCGCCGCGTGCCGGGATGAGTGCGAGGATTTCAGTCATTCTTATACACAAAGGTCACAAAGGAGCACCAAGGTTTTTCTTTGTGTACCCGGTGCTTTTTGTGTGGAGACATCACCACGCCGTCCATCCTCCATCCACGACGACATTGTTGCCCGTCATATACGAAGAAGCATCCGAGGCGAGGAACAGCAGCGCGCCGTTCATTTCATCCTTATTCGCCATACGCCCCAGAATTGTCTTTGCGGAATAGTTTTGCACGAAATATTCTTCGTGGTTGTTGAACACGCCGCCCGGCGTCAGAGCATTCACCCGGATCTCTGTCCCGGCATAATAGGCCGCCAGATATTTGGTGAAGCCCATTACACCCGCCTTGGTCACCGTGTAATAGACTGGCTTGAACGCTACGCGCTTGCCTTCCCTGACATAAATGCGCTGGTCGGGACCGTTCAATCCATATGTCGAGCAGATATTGATGATACTTCCTTTTTTCCCCTGCTCGAGCATCGGTTTCACGCACGCCTGGGTCATCAGAAACATACCGGTCAGGTTTACGTTCAACGCCGAATTCCACAGATCGAGAGGATAATCCTCGAATCCACCGGGCGTAATTCCTTTGAGGACAGCCTCAGGATCGAACTTGGGATCGAGCGCCGCACTGTTGACAAGTATATCCAGCCGCCCAAACTCCGACAGGATATTTTCCACTGAAGCATGAACGGAGTCTGGTTCGGTAATATCGGTGGGCAGCGCCAGGGCGTGGTAGCCGCTTTTGGTCATCGCAGCCGCAACCGCGCGGGAAGCAGGCTCGTTCAAGTCCACTACGGCAACGGCTGCTCCAGCCTCCGCCAGTGTCCGGCAGAATTCCGCCCCGAGCAATCCCACACCGCCCGTCACAACCGCGACGCGTCCGGTCAGATCGAATTTTTCCTGGATCTTCATGACTCCTCAGGGTGCTGCTGTGTAGATTGAATCGCCCGCAGATTTATGCACTAGGTGCAGACTGTCAATCAGGATCGGCACGTCTTCTGCAACATTATCGCCGTCGTCGAACAGCGCAAGGACCGCCTTACCGTCGTGGATGTTTGCCCGCATGGAAGCCAGACCCTCATCAAAATCCGTGCGCTCTATGGCGGCAACCGCGTCGAACCGGTCCGGCAGCACGTAGCAGCCGCGCCCCGTGTATAGATATACCGCGCCTGGCTCATTCGTATAGATCCTGATATCTGCCGGTAATTGTTTCAAATATTCCATTGCCTGCGAGTCGTACCACTGGAAGGAGGCATATCCGAGCCCTGCGCGGGACCAATTATTCACCGTCACGGATTGCTTATAGATCGAAACGCCCAGGAGCAGAATCGTCATAGCCGCCACGACTCCACGCCGTCTATATCGCACCCAGATCCCAAATGCAACCAGCAGGATCAACAAGGAAACCAGCACCGGCGCGAGTATGCGCAGCCTGAACTTTGTCGCCGCGTCGAACATTAACATGGATGCCACAATGGAAGCGAGATAAGCAAAGATATACAGGCCTGTGGTAAACGAGATAACCTCTTTGGCTTCCTTACCCCCTTGCACCTCTTGCGGTTGCGTCATGTATTTCCAGCCCCTCACGATCACCCACCCCAGAACGATGCCCAGAACCAGGACGATCAGCGCTTCGATCACCCCCGTCTGTTTGATGATTGCCTGCTGCCAGGACTCAACGGGGACAAGGAATTCCGAAAAGACCCGCAGCCCAGGAGCGATAGTTTCGGGGGTGAGCGGATGCCATGTAAAGGCACGGTTGGTGGCTGTCCCAGCCATGAGACGGTTGCGAAGCGACCAGCCCAGCGCCCAAGGCAGCACACTTGCCAGAAAAATCCCCACGCCTGTGAATCTCGTTCTCCAATCCCTGTGGAGGATCAACAGCGCGACCACGTACGTTGCCACCAGCGCCAGCCCTGCATAGCGCGTGAGATACGCCATGCCGACCAGCATCCCGCAGGCAGCCAGCCACCACCAGTGATGCTCGCGCTCGAAGTACAGGTCGAACATCCAGAAGGACAGCAGGGAGAGAAAAATGAACAGAGGCTCGCTCATCGTCACGGCGTGCACCTGGAACATCTCACTGCTGGTTACGAACAATGCAGCCAGCACCAGTCCCGCCGTGAGCGAGGGCGTCATCCGCCATCCCAGGATTCCCAGAAGCGCGGCGTTCGCCCCAAATAAAAAGGCATTGATCCAGCGTGCGCCGCGCAACGGGTCTATGCCCAGCCAGCCAAAGAATGCAAGGACAGAGGAAAATGCCGGAGGAAAATGGGTGACCGGCTCATTGGATGCCAGCCATGCCTCCCGGTAGCCCTCGCCGGCTACCATGCTGCGTGCACCTGCGATATATGCGATGGAGTCGTCAGAGAGTCCCAGCCCTTCCGGTGTTGACTGCAGGATTAAAATGATTCCGAACAGACCCAGGAGCCCGAGAGCCAGAAGTGAAGCTAGACGCGGTGGAATACGAAACATGGACATGGTCTCGACCCTCCATCCTGAGACGAAGGGTCGAGTTTGGGTCAAGACTTAGTGATTGTTCAGGTAACCCTGATCTTCAAGATACTTGACAATCAGGCGGGCGTTCTCTTCAGGAGTCGCTCCGTAGCCCTTGAGCGTGATCTCCGGTTCGATGGGCGGCTCGTAGGGGTCATCGACGCCTGTGAAGCCCATCGGCTTGCCTGCTTCCATCGCCTGGCGCGCCTTGGCGTATAGACCCTTGACATCGCGCTCCTCACAGACCTCAACGGGAGTGTCCATATAGACCGTGATGAAATTCTCACCGATCATCTTACGAGCCTCGTTGCGGGTGGCGCGGTAAGGGCTGATCGCAGCACAGATCACCGCGCCGCCAGCGCGGACGATCTCGCTGGCAACAAACCCGATGCGCAGGATGTTCGTGTCGCGATCCTCCTTGCTGAAGCCAAGTCCCTTGGAGAGATGCGTGCGGACAACATCCCCGTCGAGGATGCTGATCTCGCGCCCGCGCTCGAGTAGTAAAGAGGTTAGCACTTGCGTGGTCGCGCTCTTCCCTGAGCCACTCAAGCCGGTGAACCAGATGCAGAAGCCCTGCTTGTTGCGCGGCGGGTACATCTCGCGCAGGATCTCAGCCGTCTCAGGACGAGTGAACCATTCAGGCAGCAGCTTGCCCTTGGCAAGGTAATCGTCACGAACCTGTGTACCGGAGATATTGAGGGTGCGCGCCCCGGTTGGCACATCCTTGCCTTCCACGTAACGGTCTTCATCCGGGAGATATACCAGCTCTTCGAACGGGATCATCTTGACACAGATCTCAGCTTCGTATTGCTTCATCATTTCCTGCGCATCGTACGGACCGTAGAAGGGTTTCCCTGTCGAATCCTTGCCTGGACCCGCGTGATCTCGCCCGACGATAAAATGATTGGCGCCGTGATTACGCCTGATAATTGCATGCAATAAAGCTTCCTTCGGTCCCGCCATGCGCATCGCCAGCGGGAGAAGACTGAGCAGCGTGCTATCCTTGTCGTAGTAATTTTCGACTAATGCTTTATAAATGCGAACGCGTGTGTAATGATCCACATCGCCCGGCTTGGTCATGCCCACCACAGGGTGGATGATCAACGAGCCCTGGACCTCCGCCGCCGCACGCTTTGTCAATTCCTCGTGAATGCGGTGCAGTGGGTTGCGCGTCTGGAACGCAACGACATTGGCATGGCCCATGCTCTCAAGCATCTCGCGCACCTGGGAAGGCGTGCGGCGCAGCTCAATGAAGTCATGATATCTTGGCAAGTTCACCACTTTGATCGGTCCCGAAATGCAGACCTTGCCCCAGCGTTCCATTTCGGAGACCATGGGATGGCGGGCATCGGTGGAGCCATATGCCCGTGCAGCTTCGGTTGCAGGGTCCCAGTGATAAACTTCATCCAAGGTCATGATGGCAATCACATCGTTATTTGCATTGCGCAGGACGACATCCTCGCCGACGGTCGGCAGCTCACTGGGCTCAGCTGTCAGGGTGATCGGCAGCGGCCACAGCGTGCCATCCGCAAGACGCATTTCGTGCAGCACGCGCTCATAATCCGCTTTGCCCATAAAGGTGGTCAGCGGCGAAAAAGCTCCCGTTGCCAGCAGCTCGAGGTCACAGAGATTGCGCATGGTGATCTTGATGGAAGATAACTGAAGTGCACGCGCAAGAAGTTCCTCGCGCTCCTGGTCATCGACAACCAGGCTCACCAGCTTGCCCCCATACGGTTCAATAAGTTTTGTTACAGACATAAGCTCTCCTTCACGTTCAAACGTTTGAATAAGTGCTTCAGGCACGAGGGGCAATTATATCCTAAAATTCAGTTAGTGAATTTTGGAATTTTCAGGGGCTCGTCATATGCTTGTTGATAACAGGACACTTCCCCCTTATAATCATTTTTCATGCATCGTAGAGCTCTCCGCGAGATTTTATTTGCCCTGCTTCTGGCGGGTTATATCTATTACGGCATTCAATTCATCCAGAAGACATCTATTACGGTCGATGGTCAAACGTATTACGTGCTTTTTGACGATGCCATGATTTCCATGCGGTATGCCTACCACCTGGCGCATGGCATGGGACTGGTCTGGAACCCGGGGGAATATGTTGAAGGCTTTACCAATCCGCTCTGGGTTGGGTACATGGCAATTTTCCACCTGTTTGCGATCCCTGCGAGTCAGATCAGTCTCTATATCCAGATCAGTGGGCTTGTGTTCCTCGCCCTCAGCCTGTTCTTCGTCCGAAAAATTGTCGAGGAGTTCAGTGGGGATCTCTTCTCGATGCTTGCAGCCGTGGCTCTTACGGCATTCTATGCGCCTCTGAATCTGTGGGGATTGCTCGGGATGGAGGTCAGCATCCTGACCCTGATCCTGACCGCAACGACCTGGCTTGCCATCCGCGGCTCCACGCGTTTCAGGCCCTGGATCTATGTTCTGCTGGCGGTCTCGACGCTGGTCCGCACGGACATGGCGGTTCCGTATCTCATCGTGTGGGGGATCCTGTTGCTCTCTCAACCTCAGCACCGCAGGCAACACCTCATCTGGGGAATGGGCCTCTTCGCGCTCTTCCTGGGAGGTCAAACGCTGGCGCGTTATCTCTACTACGGAGATATTCTGCCCAACACCTATTACCTGAAAATAGAAAGCTGGCCTCTCCCCCTGCGGATCATGCGGGGGATGTATGCGTTCATCTGGTTTGCCTATTACAACAACTGGGCATTGATGCTGCTGCCCTTCAGCCTTCTGCTATTTCGCCGTGATTGGAAAATTCTATTGCTATTCATGGTCTTCCTGGGACAGATCGCCTATAGTGTTTTTGTAGGGGGAGATGCCTGGGAGACTCATGGGGGCGCAAACCGGTATATTGCGATTGTCATGCCGATCTTTTTTATCCTGTTCGCGTGGGCTATCCAGGAATTACTCGCTAGAGGTGCGGCAAGCCTGGGGGCCGGTCGGGCTGCTTTGCTCGGCTCACGCCTCGCTTATGTATTCATTTTTGCCATTGCCATCCTGAATTTCAATCTCTTGCTCGGAGACTGGCGCTCCATTGAGCGCTGGCAGTTCGACCGCAGGCTGGATTACATAGCCGGAAACGAGCGCAATTTGCTGGCTGCGCTTGCCTTACAGGAGGCGACGAAACCGGGCACATCGATCGCGGTCGTGGGCGCAGGTACGATCCCTTATCTGCTGCCCGAGCATTATGCAATCGATATCCTGGGAAAGACCGATCCCGTCGTTGCGCGCGGTCCGATCCGCCAATCAATAGGCATTCCCGATGTAGCGTTCCTGCGCCCCGGCAACGAAAACCGCATGCGGCCCGGTCACATGAAGTGGAACTACGCTCATACGCTGGGGGAGCTCAAACCCGACGTGATCGTGTCGCTCTGGGATGAGACCCTGAAGGAAGCTGAACCCTACTTGCAGGATTATGTGCTCGTGACCATTGAGGACAAAGCTACCGTTCTTGTGCGGAGAGACTCTCCCAACATCTTGTGGGATGAGGTCGTGATCAAGGAATAAGCGAGGCGCGATCTCCCAGCCTTCTATTCATTACAGAACGAATTGACGACCGGGATAACCTGCTCCGGAAGCTCCGGCATCCGGCTGAGATTGACACAGACTTGTTGAATGACAAACGGATCTGCGCTCCTCATCAGACGGCGGACTTCATCCAGTGTCTGTGCATCCCCTGCCCGGGCATATGCCTGCAGGAACGGCATCCACTCAATAGAATCCACGGGGACCAGACCCTGATCCAGGGCTTCGTCTCCCAGCCTGAGGACTTCCTCCCAATTGCCGCGCTGGCGCGCAAGATCCGCTTTTTCATAATAGTAGCACCAGCCATGCGCCGGCTCGGGACCGAAAACGATCTCGGCCGGCGAGCGAGGCTCTGAATTTAGATCGATATTGCTCAGATCTGAGTAGGATGCAACCAGCATGATCCGCTCCTCTTCATACTGCGAGAGCGCCGGCTGGCTCCCATCGATCACCTGGACACAGGAACCGGTGATCGGCATGCTCATGACCAGTATGTTTTCGTAGTCAATCACCGAACGGATCGACCGGCGGTTGACATGGTCTTTGCCCCCATCCGACATGATCTTCAACAAGGAATACTTGTTGAGCACAGCCGCGGAAATCCCGGTGCGCAGCTCTTCACCGCCCACGCCATCCGGATAATAGATCAGGTTTGCCGGGCCCCAGACAAAATAATCCTCCTGGATGACGGTAAGCGGATAGTTGACGACGAGAGTAGTATCCATCTCCAGCTGAGGCGCCCGCCAGGCAACCTGCCACCAGAAAGTCCGGAGCGACTCAGTTTCCACAGCAAGGCGGATGGCGTTGGCGTGATGTGTAACCACCGAGATGGCTACCAGCAACGAGAGCATGCCCCAGCGCATCACTCGCGACGAAAGGGAGAATAAGATGGCGGTCAGCACCAGCGCCGAGCCGGGTGAGCTCGCCAGGGTATAACGAGAGTAGTCCCAGAAATCTGCCTGGCGGTTGACCAGTATCACCGGCACCAGGCCTGCAATGGCAGTGGCAATCCCGAGCAGCAGGGCATCGATTTTCCAATCTATCCTTCGGGACTCATCACTTTGTTCATCGTGCAGCGGCTTCAAAAACCACACCAGTAGGATAAGTAGTAAGCCCGCGCAGGCAAGGGCAATGAAGAGCTCAGGAAGGCGGGAAATATAGGCCAGAAATTGATAAAGCGGAATCCCCCAGGCAAGAAAAACGACGTGAAAGGCGTTCGAGAGTAGACGCACCAGCCACCATGTGGCGGTCGCGAAAGGCAGTGCCCTGAACTGCTCCAGCTGCGCGCCGAGATCGGTCGCGCCCCGCTCACTCTCGAAGAAAAAGAATCGCCAGATGAGGAACGTACCCGGGATGATCAAATTGGGCAGCCAGGTACGCATCGCTGCGGCGAGTCTGTCTTTCCGTAACACCTGATCGCGGCCAGCGACGATATACAGGCTGGCGAAACGCAACAATTCCAGTCCGAGAAAATATTCTACAAAACCCAGGTACAACCAGCCTAGCAACACTGCCCCGAGAAAGCCAAGCGCTTTAACAAGCGACTTCTGTGCAAGGGCTGCTTGTACGCTCAAGGCAATCGAGAGCATGGCAAACGCCAGGCTGACCATCTGTGATTGATAATCGATGCCATTATGCTGTGAGAGAAAACCCGGGTATATCAGGAACAGCAAGGCAGCGATAAAGACCGCAGTTCTCTGGCGCGGCCATAGTAGCCGTAACAGCCAGAAAAAACTAATCCCTGAGATGAGCCGCAAGAAGTACGCGCTTAGATTGTAATAAAACGGATTATCGCCAAACAACATGTACGCCGGGGTGAGAACGAGGGCACGCGCTGGACGGTCGATACTGTAGATATCAGTAAACACCTGCGGTCCATAGGCGTGTGCCGAGTACATCAGATACCAGTCATCGTTCATATACCCGATCTGGTCGATGCGCGGCAGATAAATGACAGCCGAGGCAATCAGCAACAGGAGCAATGGAATCGCGGCGGTATAACGACCGGAGAGCGTAGGCTTCATCCAGCCTCTGCCAGTCTGACAACTCGACCAGACGCTTGTGATTGATATGCCGCCAGCGCCAACCGTAAAGCCATCACACCATCCTCGAAAGTACAGACCGGCTGAGCCTCCCCGTGCACAACCTGGATGAAGTGACGCGTTTGCGCGATGAAAAGCTGGTTCCGCTCGAAGTCATCGGGCGGGAAAAACGTCTCCTGGACGGGAGCCTCAGGCTGGTTCGAGTAGGAGCCGAAGGGAGCGGGCATCGAGTAAAGATGCAGGAGACCCAGGGCATTATCCCAGCGCAGGGTGCCTTCCGTCCCAACGATTTCCAGGCGATGGACCGGAGGGCGTTGAAAGTAATTGACATGCATACCCCCGATCGCGCCGCTGGAAAATCTCAGCCCGATCTCTGCTACATCTTCCACATCGACCCCGAGCGGGGAGATGTGTCCATGAAACGACCACAGCGACTCAACTTCGCCAAGCAGATAGCACAAGTAATCCAGTGGGTGTGTGAGTGTGAGGATCACACCTCCGCCCAGGTTGGCGCGTGCCGCGTACCCCTGGCGGTAATCTTCCCACGGATGCCACTGCGGCAGATACTCTCCCCAATGCGCGTGAACAGTCAAGACTTCACCAAGTACGGCGGAGCGGATCAAATCACGCGCTTTATTCAACGTGGGGTGATAACGGAACTGGAAGCCAACCAGGATTTTGCTTCCGCTATTCTCGGCAGCTTTGCGAAGGATGTCGAGCCGTTCGAGCGAATGAGATACCGGCTTTTCGAGCAGGATGTGGCATCCGATCTCTGCAGCAGGAATCGCGACGTCGAGGTGCATGGCTGTAGGGTTCGCAACAATGACCGCATCAGGCTTATGTTTTTCAAGCGCCTGGGCGAGATCGGTCTCCACCGGATATCCCTGCAATTCATCGTCTGGCAACGTTGCTTTGCGCGTGCGCAGGAGAACAATATCTTTTTCACCAAGTGCAATCAAATTGCGAAAATGCCTTCTCCCAATGGAGCCAAGACCTGCGATGAGGAATTTCATGAACCCTTCTTACCATGAAGTTCACAAAGGGTCACGAAGGCGTTTAGAGACAAGGCTTTCCTTTGTGTCACCTGGTGCCCTTTGTGGTCAAGAAAATTACCAATTCAAATCCTTTTCATACCCCCATTTAATCAACATCTCACCTGCGACTTCCTTGAACACGGATTTGTCGCGGGCCGTGAAAAGTCTTTGCCAGTTGCCCGCCTGTCCCTTGCGGAGGAAGGAGGCAATGTCGTGGTTCCGTTTCGATTGCCATTCTTCATCCGGGTTGGAGGACATTTCATCGACGATCTGTTCCTCCAGTGAGGAATCTGCCTGAACTTCGAGGAAATTCCATAATCTTTGCATCTCATCAAAAGGGCGCGAGAGCAGGTCTTCGTACCGGAGGCTGCAATAATTGGGACCAAACATCCTTTGTCCTGCCTCATCAATTTCCTGCAGGTTTTTTACCCACCCCGCTGCCACCCTGCGGATGACACCTTCGGTAAATATCGAACGTGTACCGTTGGTGAACGGGGTGGGATCCACGCGCAGTTCTTCAATAATCCGCTGATCCTCAGGTTTCAGGAATTTGGATTCCTCGACCAGATTGCGAAATCTTTCCGAGATTAAGACATCGCGTCCATCGCGGACAATATAAATCAGCTTCGCGTCCGGATAGATAGCATGCAGATCGTGCACCGCCTGCCCGTGAATTGTAGAGGAAGGGCTCTTATCTCCGACGACCTGTTTGCCTTCCTTTGCCGCGTCTCGCTCCATAATGAAATCAGCAGCCGCGCGCAGGACGAGGGGCGAGAGGTCCCTTCCCCCGTTCCAGCGGTTCGATTTACGCTTTAGCCATTCCTCTGCTTCAGGCGTATCGACCAGGGACTTGAGCAGGGGCGGGCGTGTAAAGAAGTGCGCCTGGTAATTGCAGTGCACATCTGAGTGCAGGCGAATCAGGCGCATAAGAAGCGTTGTCCCGGAACGAGCATGACCAAAGATGAAAAATTTCTCGCGCGGGAAGAACTGCTTGATCTCCGCTACTTCCTCTGCTGTAAGAGCAGGAATCGGTCCCCGTTTTTTCCTTGTAGGATCGCCTCTCAAGAGAATGCGAGCAGCAGTTTTGAAACGTAAGAGCATTGACCAGGACATCTCCAGACTATCTTCTCCAGTTTAGCATGACCAATCCAGCCAGACAAACCAGAATCCCCAGGATGTTGATCCATGAAATCTGATCTTTGAAAACCCATATTGCAACAGGGACCAAGATCAATGATGCAACCACATTCACTAAGACAGCGGCAATTCCCAGATTCCATCCCGAGCGGTACACGAGTAGGAACCCGAACTCGATACCGACCACCGCAATTGCCAGCCCGATACTTGCCCAGTTGAGCTGCCTAAGTTCATTTGCGATCCCATTTGTTGGGGGGAAGAAAAAGAAACCTAGCCACGTAACTACAAAGGCTACGGCATAGGTAACCAGAAGAGAAACAGTAAAGTTGACATTTGAGGGTGTGCTCTTTGCCACAAAATGATACAACGCGCTGGAGGCGATCGCCAGAGTAATGGAAAAATAGAACAGGAACATGGTTTTATTCATTGACTTGGTGCTCTTGACGATGTTTGCGATCCGATTTCTCCAGCACCTTCAAAATAAACTCCGCTGTTCGCCTTCCGGAGGTTCCATCCGTAAAGGTGATTTCATCTTCGATAAACTTCCTGCGCTCGCCGGCTTCAAGAGAGGAGTCCTTGAGATAAAGGTTGATCGCCTCGCAAAGCTCTTTTTCATTGCTCGCCACACGTCCCGCCCTGGCGTCGCGGAAGCGCTTATGTGTGGGCCAGTTGCCAATCTCTTTCAAGGACAGGGAGAACTTCTTCGGCTGGTTCCACCCGCCCGGAACATCTATCACGGCAGCCACGATCGGGGTGTCGTGAACAGCCGTCTCAACCACCATCGTCGAATAGACCGTCACCAGCACATCCGAATGCGCCATCATGGACGACTTTTCGTCCATATCCTCGCCGCCGTAGTAGCCGAGTGAGCCGCCCAGGGCAACGGGCGTGACGACATGCACATTCGGATACTGCTTCTGCAGCGCAAAAATCCGTTCCCGCTCTTCGGCAAAGATCTTCGGCTTATCCTGAAAATGACTTGGATGCAGGCGGATCAACAACTGAGAGGGCTGGACGAGCGAGCTGGAGGAAACTAGCTTCGCCAGCGCTTCCACGTTAGGAAAGTTCGGCGCAAAATGGACGAACGAGCAGGCATACGAGATCAACTTGCGGTTCGGGTCCAGGCTATGCAGCTTGAAATAATCTTCCCTGGATAGCTGCCACTGCTTCCTGAAATACCCATCGTAAGATGGAATGCCGCCAATGTGGACTCGCTCGGGCTTCCAGTCGGACCCGTAGACTAGCTCCTCCTTCTGGAGCTGGGACCAGCACGTGGCGTAGTCCATTGGGGCGCCGCGGATGGCGTAGCTGGACGGGTTGTCCCAGCCGACGATGGCTGCCATGGCCGGGACACCGCGCCGGTTCGCTTCCCGGATCAAATAACGGTCCAGCCGCCAGCCCGCCGTCGAGGCAATGACCAGATCGGGCTTGTGTAAGGCGAATAAATCGACATACAGGCTCGGGTGGGGGATAAACCGGTTCTGATAACGCACCAGAAAATTGCGGGCGAAAGCAAAACTCCGCAACACGAGGATCGCCAGGGCAGCGGGAATCCAGATTCCGAGGCGAAACTTCCACGAGTTCTCAGCCCAGACTTCCCAGATGTGGCTGTCCATGGCTTCGGTGTTCATGCGCCACGAGCCGCCCACGCGCCGCAGGTAGGCAAGCAGCCATTGCAGGCGCGGTTTCACTTTACTTGCATAGGCGTTAGCTTCCTTGAGGCGCAAGCCTTCGAAGGTAAGCCCGGGCTGTTTGAAGCGCTGGGCGATACTGTCCTTCGTCTCATCGTCGGTGAGAACCACAACCTCGACGCCTGCATCTAGCAGCGTCGGAACGAGGTCACTTTGCAGGAAGTAGATGATTGCCATGCCGTGGTCGGCAGAGATGAAGATTTTTTTAGACACTATGTTTCTTCCGTAACTAGGAACTGATTCTGTTTGAGGTGATTTATCTACCCCCAATCCCGCCAATCATACCTAGCGGCAAACCTAAAGTCAGTTCTGCGATCATCTTGGATGTTTTGACAAAACACAATTAACTTTGTTTTACTCTCCTCTCAACCGCATCGAATAAAAGATCAAAATCAGAATTTCGATGTATGTCTGGGGTCAATGTATTCATATCCTTTAATACACTGGTTAATCCAGATATCTTGTCTCTAACACGATTATACAGGTCTAGCTCTTCTCGGATTCCCTGCAAATTAGCAGGATCAACTTGCTTAAGTGCTTGACCTAATTCGGCTCGTTTAGTTTCCCAATACTTGACATACTCAAGCCGCTGAACAGGGTCATAAATGTTTGCATCTGCCAAAACAACTGGGAAAACACGATCATGAAACTGCCT
>DATHTH010000016.1:0-10333 GCA_035463495.1 Anaerolineales bacterium
CAGAGCGTGTCCCACAGTCGCAATCCATATTCCATCGGGCAGTAAAACTCCCAGCCCAGCTCGCCAACATAAGTGACGCGCGAGGCGATCAAGGGGACTTCGCCGACCGAGATACGCTTAGAGGTCATGTAAGGAAAGCCCTCGTTGGATAAATCGTCAGTCGTCACCTTTTGCAAGATAGTCCGCGCTTTCGGTCCCCACAGACCGATACAGGCGTACGCGGAGCCGACATCCTCGATGCTGACCGAGCCATCCTCAGGCATGTTGAGCGACAGCCACGAGATGTCATGCTGTCCGAAGGCTGTCCCGGTGATGATCAGGAAGCGGTCTTCAGCCAGGCGGTTGACGGTGAAGTCGCACTCGATGCCGCCGCGCTGGTTCAGGCACTGGGAATAGACCACCGTACCCACAGGTTGGTCGACGTTGTTGGCGCAGACGCGGTTGAGGAACGTCAGCGCCCCGGGCCCGCGCACTTCGATCTTGTTGAAGGATGTCTCGTCGAACAAGCCGGCCGCGAGGCGTGTCTGCAAATGTTCGTAGCCGATCGCCCGTGACCAGTTGTGGCGCGCCCAGCCGAGCGGCTCATGACCGTGCGTTGCTTTTTCCTCGTAGGGCTGAAACCAGTTCGGTCGTTCCCAGCCGAATTTTTCGCCGAACGAGCAGCCCAGATCCCGCAGGCGGTAGTAAGTGGGGGAGAGCCGCAGGTTCCGGCGCGAGAGCCGCTCCTCGCCGGGATAATGGATGTCGTAATACTGCGTGTATGTCTCGATTGTGCGCGCCGCGGCATAGCCAAGGCTGTTGTAGTTGGATCCGAAGCGCCGCACGTCCAGCCGCCACATATCCCACTCGGGGTGACCCTCCACGATCCACTCCGCCAGCACTTTGCCGATGCCGCCTGCGCCCGCCAGCCCGTGGGCGCAGAACGCGCAGGCCACCCAGAATCCCTTGACAGACGTGGGACCAAGCAGATATTCGCCGTCGGGAGTGAAGCCCTCGGGACCGTTGAGCAGCTTCTTAACCTCGACGCGTTCCATGACCGGCACGCGCTTGATGGCGTTCTCCATCAAAGGCGTGAAGCGCTCCCAGTCTTCAGGCAGCAGCTGGAACTTGAAGTCACGCGGGATGCCGTTCAAGCCGAAAGGGACGGGCTGGCGCTCATAACCGCCCATCACAAAGCCGCCGACCTCTTCGCGCCAGTAGACCAGCAGATCGGGATCGCGCAAAGTCGGCGTAGTGTGATCCACGCCTTCGATCGGCAGCGTCATTAAGTAGAGGTGCGCCATCGGGATGACCGGCAGGTCTAACCCGACCAGCTTGCCGACCTCGCGTCCCCACAGCCCCGAGGCGTTGACGACGATCTCGGTCCGGATTGTGCCCCGATCCGTCACCACCTCGTGGATCCGTCCGTTCTTCAGGTCGATCTTCTCGACATTTGTATTCGTGAAAATCTGCGCCCCGCGGCTCCTGGCACCCATTGCCAGCGCGTTGGTGAGACCGGTCGGGTCGATGATGCCGTCGCTGGGGGTATATGCAGCCCCGATCACGCCGTCCAGAGACATCAGCGGAAATTTCTCTTGCGCCTCCCTCGGGGAAATTAGCTCCATCTCCACGCCAAACGAGCGCGCCATGCCGACCAGACGCTTGATCTCCTGCATGCGCTCGGCAGAAGAAGCCAGACGGATGCCGCCCACTTCGCGCCAGGAGGTGTCCTGCCCAGTTTCGGCTTTGAGGCGGCTATAGAGCTTCGTGCTGTAATTCATCATGCGCGTTAAATTGGCGTCCGAGCGCATCTGCCCGACGAGACCTGCGGAATGCCACGTGGAGCCGCTGGTCAGCTCGTGCCTTTCGAGGATGATGACGTCTTTCCAGCCCATCTGTGTGAGATGATAGGCGATGCTGCACCCGCCCACGCCCCCCCCGATAATGACAACCTGCGCCTGCCCCGGTAGTTCAGCCATGTATGTTAGGTCTCCTCGATAGATTTGTGTTGTCAGCCAGAAGTCCAAATTCTTCTGACTTTGGGATCATAAGAAATTCAACGGCTCGAGTCGTTGACCTCAAGCTCCTCAAGCCATTGATTCCAATCCGAGTGTTGAATGTTCTGTGTCAGGCGCCCAAAATGTTTGTCCGCGTACCCTCGGAAGTCGAAGTCGAGGTCTGAGATCCCTGCCTGAACCTGGCCCCACATCGCTTCACGAAAGTCGGACATTATCTTCATGATGTTAAGGTGACCAACGTGGCGAGCAATCACATCATTGAAATAGCAGTTCAGGAGCAGGCGGTCCTCTTCGGTAGAAAGCTCATGATTGTTAGAGAAGTTCGCCAGGTCGAAGAAAATATCGCCCATCCCGGCGTATTCCCAGTCGAGAATATAGAGCTTGTCGCCGAGCAGGAAGTTGGCGTTGAGCAGGTCATTGTGACAGGGACGAGGGTAGGGAGGCTGATTGTTCAGGGCGGACTCGGCGTCGTTCATCTGGCTGATGAGCCAGTCGAAGTTTTCCGGGAACTTTACGTCATAGCGTTGAGCAATTGCTGTATAGTCGCGCACGACCTGGAAGGCGTTGAAGACGCCAGGGATATGCGGCAGGGAGTGCAGCCTGTGCAGTGCCTCGACGACCCGCCGGATATTGTCTGGCTGACGGAGCTCTTCCGGAACGACGGGTCGGCCCGGGATGAAACGTGTAACGAGATATCCCTCAGGACGAATGAAGTGAACCACTTCGGGCGCAATCCCGAGCTCGCCCGCCCTCTTGGCTGCCTCATACTCATGCTCGCGGTCAATGCCCAGCATGTGGGTGTTCTCGCCTGCCAGCCTCAGGTGGAACGACTCCGCGCCCACGTCTACGCGGTAGTTGCGGTTGGTGATTCCCCCTTCGAGCGGAGAAATCTTGATATCGCCTTTTCCCTGCCACTGGGGCACGCGCAGGATAGCTTGTTCAACAGTGAGGGTCATTGCCAATTGTGTTCCCAGCGCCGCCGTGCGCAGTGCAGTTACTGCACCTCATCTACATCCTTGTACCACTTCAGACGATCGCCAACTCTGGCGCGCAGCTTCCAAGCCATCGGTTTCGGCTCGCTTTCGATGCGCTTCAATGCGGCTTGCACTTGTTCCATTACTTTAGCTTTTTGTTCCAGGGTCAGTTGTTCATAGCCCTGTGCCAGTTGTTGGACCTTATCGAGATTCATGGTCGTGGTGCGCCACAGTCCCCAGTCGTCGGCGCAAAGTTTGGAGACACGTTTGATGTTAATCACTTCATCATCGTCATCGCCGAGAGGATGCTCGAGCAAGAGCATGATGGTATCGATCACATCTTTTTCGTTGATCTTAACGATCTGCATCTTTTCGAGGAGCAGTTCTGCTAAAGGGATAGTAGGGGAGTCGATTTCCAGGCGGTCTTTCCAGTAAATGGTGTGACAGAAGTCGAGCTTCTCATAAAATACGTCGACATGCAAGCCCGCCCCCGGCTTATCGAAAATAGCGCGTTCGCCTTCAGAATTGATGAAGACTTCGCGGTTTTCCCCATAACCAAAAGAGGTCAATAATCCCTGGATCTGTTTACTTTGCCTGCCATACGCCGCGAAGTCGATGTCGGTGTAGGCGCGTCCCAGCGCGGCTTGCAAGTATCCATATCGTGGGCAGTGCATCTGGAACGCCAGCGAGCCAATGACACGCAGCAGAATTCCCGCCTCCTCGCTCGCTTTAAGGATTGTCCTTAATTCGTTCTCGAACTTCGCACGTTCTGCCAGATCTTGCTCACCCATCCCAATCGCGCTACGGGTCATGGACTGCTCCTGAGAAAAGATCTGTCAATGCGAGGAGCGCGGCGACGAAGCAATCTCCGCTTGAACTGGCATATGCCTGTAGCCAGGAGATGGCTTTGTCTGGAAGAGGTCTTCCTCGCAATGACGAGTTTTCCGCTATTATAATTAAAAAACGATTAACTACCCATTTTCCCGACATTCTTATATAATCCGTCCAGTTGTTTTCCGTGCAATGATCAATTGAATATGAGGGAGCGCTCCACGCCACGAAAGGCGCGCTCCGCGCAGCGCGAGGAGAAGAGGTTTATGTCTTTCTTTTTTAAGAAGAACAGCAAGAAACCGACGCGGTTATTTTTTGCGACCGACTTGCACGCCTCAGAACGTACATTCCGGAAATTCATCAATGCGGGGAAATTCTACGACGCCAATGTCCTGGTGATGGGCGGGGATATTACCGGTAAGCTATTGATCCCAATTATCAAAGAGAACGACGGCTGCTATCGCGCGACGGTGCAGGGACGCGTAGAGAGGCTCACCACCGACGAGGAATTAAGAGGCTTGATGTCCCGCCTGGATATCCTGGGCTTCTATTACAAGGTGATGGAAGCTGACGAGTTCCAGTCCATTTCGGCTGATCCGGAGGCTGTGAGTAGCTTGTTCAACGATCTGGCGCGCCAGCGCCTCAGCAGCTGGGTGGACCTCGCGGAAGAGCGCCTGGCAGGGACGGGCATCAAGTGTTTTGTGACCGGGGGCAACGATGACGAGCCTGAAGTGTTAGATGTGATGAAGCGCGACAGCAATAAATCCTTCTTTGCCTGTGAGAACGAGCTGGTCTATGTGGACGATGACCATCCGATGATCTCCGTTGGTTGGAGCACCCCGACCCCGTGGAAGACGCCGCGCGAGGTATCGGATGAAGAGCTGGGCGTGATGATCGATGCGATGATCTCTAAAGTGCCCGATATGAAAAAGGCCATCTTCAACTTCCACGACCCGCCGGTGGACTCATCGCTGGATACCTGCCCGATGCTTGACTGGACCAAAGACCCGCCGGAACAGATCGTGCGGGGTGGACAGGTGGTCTTGTTCGGTGCCGGATCGAAGTCGATCCGAGATGCGATCGAGAAGCACCAGCCCATGCTTGGGCTGCACGGTCACATCCACGAGTCCCAGTCCGTGGCGAAGATTGGGCGGACGACCTGCGTCAATCCAGGCAGTGAATATGGCGAGGGTATATTGCGAGGCTGTTTGGTCAATTTCGCGGATGGTGAGGTGAAGGGCTACCAGATGACGAGCGGGTGACGGCTTTACCCCGCAGCCCTTTTCTCAAGGAGAGAAGGGCTATAGGTAGAAAGGAGAGAGTATCGCGGCAAAATCCATGATGGTCAGTCTTGTGCGGTGTTCGTGAATCGTGTCTGAAATCTCTGCCAGAGGAAAAGGAGAATGATTATGGCTACGACGACGGCAGCAGTAAGACCGGAGGTGTTTACTCGCAAGGCATCGGGACTGGTGCGGGTGATGTCTCCTTTCTCTGCATTCATCTATAACGTGCTGACCATGGGGTTGATCTTCCCGTGGACGTATCTGTGGGCGCCGGGCGCCCTCCCGGGTGGCAAGCTCGTCTGGGGGATTTTGCTGGCAATGGTGATCGAGATCCCGATTGCGCTCGTGTACGTGTGGTTGTCCACGGCGCTGCCGCGCTCAGGGGGCGATTATGTGTTCCAGAGCCGCGTGTTCGGGGGCGGTGTGGCGTTCACGGTGGTCATGTCCGGCTATGTGATCTGGATCCTGCAGTGGGTGGCGTTATCAGGGTGGTTGCTGGCTTACCTCGGCTTTGCGCCTCTATTTCTCGGGCTGGGCGCGACGATGGGCAACTCCGCGCTGTCGAACATTGGCCTGTGGTTCACCAGCTCGACCGGGATTGTCATCACCAGCATTTTGAACGCGCTGGTGGCAATGCTCATTCTGATCAGCGGCTTCAAGAACTACGTGCGTTTGCAGCGCTGGATGATCGCCGGCACGCTCATCGCCTTTGTGACCATGCTCGTGGTGCTCTTCCTGGGCAACCCCGCCTCATCCATGGCGAGACTGGATGCCTTCGCCCAGGCGGTGGCCGGGTCACAGAATTTCGTGCAGAACGCAATTGCCGCCACGCAAGCCGCGGGCGTGGATCTGAACCCTCCTTTCAGCCTGCTGGCGACCGTGCTGGTTGCCCCTATCGCCTGGACATCGCTGCAATGGGCGACGTATAGCGCCCAACAGAACGGCGAGATCAAGAATGCTCGTTCCTTCAGCAGCCAGGCATTCATCATCGTGGGCTCGCTGATCTTCACCGGCATCCTGCTTGCCATCCTGGCAGCTGCCCTCGAGAAAGCCGTGGGGACCGAGTTCCTGTATGTAGCCGGCGCAGGCTACTGGTCCGGAGTAGCGGAATCGACGATCGCGGGTTTCTGGCTGTGGCCGAATATGATTGCCGTCGCCCTGAGCGCCAGTCCGATCATTGTCCTTCTCATCGGCCTGGGATACATCCTGAACTCTCACCAGATCGTGCACAACTGCTACATTGGGATGACACGTGTGATGGTCGCCATGTCGCTGGACCGCCTGCTGCCCGAGTGGGTGAGTAAGGTAGATGAGCGCTTCCATACGCCGGTCAATGCGCATATTGCATACTTCCTTGCCAGCATTCCCGTGATCCTGCTCTATAACCTGTATCCCGGCTGGGTAGGCTTGACACTCGGCGTGACCTTCGCATGCGGCTATGTCTTCGTGATTACCTGTCTGGCAGGTGCACTGCTGCCCTACCGGGCGAAGGACGTCTATGATGCCTCACCGGGCGCCAAGTATAAGATCGGAAACACACCGCTGGTGACAGTGCTGGGTGCTCTCGGCTTCATCCTTGGTGGCACAATGGTGGTGATGTTCATGTTTTACTCTCAGCTCGGCTTGACGAGCACCCTGGCTTATGTGGTGGTGTTCGGCGTGCTCGCCTTCACGGCTGGCTGGTACTTCATTATGAAGAGCGCGCAAAAGGCACGCGGCATCGACGTCGAGTACGCGTTCAAGGAGATCCCGCCTGAGTAAGAAATTCGTCTCAACCTGGAGATTGAAAGTAGGTCATGCCAAAAGCATGACCTACTCCCTTGTTAAACATTGGAGCAGATTATGACCGTGATCGACGAAGCCGTCGCCAAGATCGAAAATTGGAAGGGGAAGCACGTTGCCATTCATCCCCTTTCGGGTGGGCTGACCAACAGCAACTATAAGGTCGAGGTGGATGGCAAGCCGTACTTTGTGCGCGTCCCGGGCGAGAGCACGGAGCTGCTCGCTATCGACCGGAACAACGAATATCACAATACTAGAGCGGCTGCAGAGGCCGGCGTTGCACCGCATGTTCTGTATTATCTGCCCGAATACTGTGTCATGGTGCTGGAGTTCCTGGACGGCACAACGATGTCGAAGGAGGCATTGAGTGCTGACGGGATGCCGCAGCGCATGGCGGAATCCATCAAGCGCCTGCATGCCGGCCCGCGCTTCCTGGCGGACTTCAATATGTTTCGCCTCACGGAGTACTATCTCAGCCTCTGCAAAGAGCGTGAAATCCGCATCCCGGATGGATACCTGGATCGAATGTCCACCATCGCAGAGATCGAAAAGGCGATGTCTGTCCACCCGTTGCCGACCGTGCCATGCAATAATGATCTGCTTGCGGAAAACTACATGGACGACGGCAAGCAGCTCTGGCTGATCGATTACGAGTATAGCGGAAATAATGATCCGACCTTCGAGTTGGGCAATACATGTCAGGAAATGCAGTTCAACGATGATCAGATCGCTGAGGTGTGCGCGGCGTACTTCGGCGATGTCTCTTCGAGTAAAATAGCCCGGATGAAACTAAACATGATCATGTCCGATGTGGGCTGGGGGCTCTGGGCGGCGATCCAGGCAAGCATCTCGAAGATCGACTTTGACTTCTGGGGCTGGGCGCTCGAGCGTTGGGATAGGGCGGAAGAGAAGATGGGTTCTACAGAATTCAATGCATGGTTGAACGATGTCGTGGTGGTCGAGTAGGCGAGGCTTATCCGCCGGATCGAGCCCACAGGTTGGCGCTAATGCTTTTGCGAGATAGGTGGTCTCGATAGCCCCCTATCGAGCCTTCCGATGTTTTTCAGATAAGGTGTTTACATGAAAGATCAAGCAGAGATTGTGGTGATTGGTGGGGGAATTTACGGGACAAATATTGCATACCATCTCGCAAAAATGGGGAAAAAGGATATTGTCTTACTGGAGAAAGGTGAGATTGCCAGCGGAGAATCATCTCACGCCGCGGGGGTGGTGACGCAGTTCGCTACGTCGAAGGCGATGATGGAGTTTCGCAAATACAGCATTGAGCTATACAGCAGCCTGGATTTGTTCAACCATGTCGGGAGCCTGCGGGTTGCCTCCAGCCCGGAGCAGCTTAAGGAGCTGGAACGCAGCGTGAGCCGCGCCAAAGGCATTGGCATGGATGCCGAGGTCATCTCGCCGGATGAAGCCGTGAAAATCATGCCGCAGATCACGAAGAAGGACCTGTATGGTGCCATGTACTTGCCGCGGGATGGGCACCTCGATCCGTATACGACGACCACGTCGATGGCGCGCTTTGCACGGGAATTGGGTGTGACGATTTACACCCATACCCGCGTGACAGGCATCGAGCTCTCTCCGAAAGGGGAGGTGACCAGGGTGCTCACAGAAAAGGGAGCGATCAAGACATCGACGGTGGTCAATGCTGCCGGGATGTGGGGTCCCAAGGTCGCGGCGATGGCGGGTGTCCACCTCCCGACCACGCCTGTCGATCACCAGCATGTAGCACTAAAAGCCGTGGAGGGGCACGAATTCACGCACGACACGCCCTGTCTTCGCGATCCGGACAATCTGGTGTACATGCGTGAAGAGCAGGGCGGATTGGTGGTCGGCGGCTATGAGCCCAATCCCTTTGCGCGCTGGATCGATGGGGCGCCCTGGGAGCACGGCAGCAAGGCGTTGCCGCCGGATTATGGTCGCTTCGAGATCCTGCTGGAGGGCGCCATCCGCCGCATACCGTTCCTCGATAAAGCGGGAATCATCACCATCGTCTGCCATCCGGGCGCATACACCCCCGATTGCCAACCGCTGCTGGGCCCCGTCCCGGGCGCGCGCGGGTTGTGGATTGCAGCCGGGATGTCGCTCAATGGCTATGGCGGTGCGGGCGGGATGGGCAAGCTCATGGCGGAATGGATCATCGAAGGTGAGCCGTCCAAGGATGTCTACGCCTACCGCGCCACGCGTTTTGGCAATTATTACAGCAACCCCAAGTACGCTGCCCAGCGTACGCGCGAAGGCGTCAAATATTATTATCGTCTCAAGTTCCCTCATGATGAGCACGAGTGGGCGCGTCCGCATCGGGTGAGTCCGGTCCATTATCGTCTGCAGGAACACGGCGCGGTCTTTGGAGAGAAGTTTGGCTGGGAGCGAGTTAACTATTTCCAGCCAGGTCAACAGTGGCGCCGGGCGGGCGAAGATCAACGCCAGTGGGGCTGGTCGAAGCCGCCGTTCTTCGAGCGCGTGGGCCAGGAACATCTGGCGACGCGGGAACGCGTCGCGCTGTTTGATCTCACTTCCTTCGGCAAGATAGAGGTGAGCGGCAAGGACGCGTTGAAGCTTCTGCAGCGCATCACCGACAACGATGTGGACAAGCCTGTCGGCGCCACGGTGTACACTCAGTTTCTCAACTCGCGCGGCGGCATCGAAGCGGATCTGACGGTGGTCCGAAAAGCCGATGACCTGTTCTGGGTGATCACAGGCTCAGGCTTCATTGCCAACGACCTGGCCTGGATTCAGATGCGGGCGGCAGAGAGCGAAGCGGAGGCCGAAATCCGCGATATCACCACCGAGTGGGCCTGTCTCGCGTTATGGGGGCCGAAAGCACGCCCGGTGCTGGAAAAGATTACAGAGGATGATGTTTCGAATGCAGGTTTTCCGTATCTCTCGGGCCGGACAATTGACATCAACGGCGCGAAGGTGTGGGCCCAGCGCGTCAGTTATGTAGGTGAGCTGGGCTGGGAGCTATATATCCGACCGAACCGGGCGGTCATGGTCTGGGATAAGCTGATTGAGGCGGGCAGGGAATTCGGCATAGAGGTCGGTGGCTACAAAGTGCTGGATTCGCTACGACTCGAAAAGGGCTATCGTTATTTCACGACAGATCTCACGCCTACCGACACGCCCTATGAGAGTGGTCAAGGTTTCTGCGTGCAGCTGGACAAAGGCGACTTCATCGGGCGCGATGCATTGCTTGAACGCAAAGCAGAAGGCTTGCAGCGCAAGCTCTCTACTCTTGTATTGGATGGCGAAGAGTTTACCCAGATCTATGGCGGTGAGGCGGTCTATTGCGACGGCAAGGTGATCTCGCGGGTCAGAAGCGGCGGATACGGGTATACTTTGAAGAAAAATATTCTGTATGCATACCTTCCTGTCGAGCTTGCGAAACAGGGCACCCGCTTCGAGCTTGATCTAATAGAGGGTCGCCGCTACGCTGAAGTCAGCGCGA
>DATHTH010000017.1:0-39202 GCA_035463495.1 Anaerolineales bacterium
CCGATTCGTTATAGAGGCTCACATGGCACTCGGACAAATTGCATTTCTCGGATCAGGGGAAACTTCTCTCGCAGGCGGGCGGATTTTCGAATCTCTCGCCCGCAGTATCGATGCCCCGCTTCGCATTGCGCTGGTGGAGACGCCCGCAGGGTTCGAGCTCAACTCGGCACAGGTGGTTGGGCGCGTGGGCGATTTCATCAAGTCCCGCTTGCAGAATTACAAGCCAATCGTGGATGTTGTCCCGGCGCGCAAAAAGAATTCCGCCTTCAGCCCGGACGATCCCGGCATTATCCAGCCGCTCCTCAAGGCGAATGTGATCTTTATGGGGCCGGGCAGTCCCACGTATGCCATCCGCCAGCTGAAGGATACATTGACCTGGGATGTCCTCCGGGCGCGGCACCGGCTCGGGGCGACGCTGATTTTTGCCTCCGCAGCCACGATCTCGGTCGGGGCTCACGCCTTGCCGGTCTACGAGATCTACAAAGTGGGGCAGGACGTGCATGTGATCGATGGACTCAGCCTCTTCTCCGACTTTGGCTTGCACCTGTCCTTCATCCCGCACTGGAACAATGCCGATGGGGGTGTAGACCTAGACACCAGCCGCTGTTTTGTCGGGATGGAGCGTTTTGCGGAGTGGTGCAGCCTGGTACCGTCTGAGAATGAAATCGTCGGGCTGGATGAGCACACGGGTCTCATCATGGATTTCGAATCGGGGATGTGCGAGGTCAGCGGGGTTAGCTCGGTGTCGTTGTTCCGGGATGGCGATATTGAGATGTATGCCTCCGGCTCAACATTTCCTCTCCATGACCTTGGGCCGTTTCGCATCCCCGAGCCGCTTGAAGAAAAGATTCCCGCCGATGTGTGGGAGATGTGTCTGGATGAACTCTCCGCGGAAGAAGAGCCTCCCGACCAGGTCGTCGAGCTGGAGAGACGCCGGGCTGCTGCCAGGGCTGACAAGAACTGGACCGAATCGGATAAGCTCCGCGAGGAGATCGGCGCCCACGGCTGGACCGTCCAGGACTCCAAAGACGGCTCCAGGCTGGTGAAGAATGAACTGTAGGTCACGCTGCAAGCGCGCCTATGTGTTTATGAGATAAAATACACGCGCAGACTCTCGGAAGGAGAATTCCATGCGCGCCGTAGACATTATCGTCAAGAAACGCGACAGGCAGGAGCTGAGCCTCGCGGAGATCGAGTTCTTTATCAAGAGTTTTATTTCGGGGGAGGTCGCGGATTATCAAGCCTCTGCGCTTTTGATGGCAATCGTGCTCAACGGCATGACGCCGCGCGAGACCACCGACCTGACTCTCGCCATGGCAAATTCCGGTCATATGCTCGACTTGCGTGACGTAGTGGACCTGGCGGTGGATAAGCACTCCTCCGGCGGGGTGGGAGATAAGACCAGTATTGCCGTTCTCCCGATCGTCGCGGCGTGCGGTCTGCCGGTGGGGAAGATGTCCGGGCGCGGGCTGGGGTTCAGCGGCGGGACGCTCGACAAGCTGGAATCCATCCCCGGGTATCGAGTCGACCTGACCACAGAAGAATTCAAGCATCAACTTAAAGAGAAAGGGATTGTCCTCACGGGCCAATCCCTCGAACTCGCGCCTGCCGATGGAAAGCTCTACGCACTACGGGATGTGACCGGGACGGTCCAGTCCATCCCGCTGATCGCCTCTTCGATCATGTGCAAGAAACTGGCAGCCGGCGCGCAAGCCATTGTGTTGGATGTCAAGACGGGACTGGGTGCGTTCATGGAAACGCTTGAGGAGGCACGCCAGCTGGCTACTCTTATGGTGGATATCGGGCAGCTTGCCGGGCGTGAGGTGGTGGCGCTGCTTTCGGACATGAACCAGCCGCTAGGTCATGCAGTGGGCAATGCGCTGGAGGTCATTGAAGCCGTCGAAACCTTGCGAGATCAGGGACCGGCAGATTTCCTCGAGCATTGCCTGCACGTCAGCGCGCATATGCTCGTGTTGGGGAAGCGCGCCGGGAGTCTCACGGAAGCGCGTGACATGGCTGAGAAGTCCATTGCCGATGGTTCGGCCTTCGAGAAGCTGCGGGTGCTGGTAGAAGCGCAGGGCGGTGACGTTTCCTATATAGAAGACACATCGCAGTTCCCGCGCGCCGCGTATGTGGAGACCGTCGAATCGCCTCAGAGCGGCTACCTGGCTGAGATCCAGGCCCGAGCCGTAGGGGAAGCCGCTGTCGTGCTGGGCGCGGGGCGGGCTCGCAAAGGCGACCCGATCGATCACGCAGTCGGCTTCGTCATCTATCGCAAGGTTGGCGATCAGGTCGGGAAAGGCGAGCCCCTGTTCACAGTCCACGCCGGTGACAGCGAAAAACTCGAGGAGGCGCGTCGGGCAGTGCTGGCGGCGCACGTCTTTCGTGAAGAGGCTGTCGAGCCACTGCCCCTGTTTTACGGATAAATTCCCCTTAAATGCCCCGAGACTTGCATTAATTATGGGAATGGGGCATACTTACAGAGAGCCGCATACTATCTGAACTTCGAGCTTAACGAGTCGCGTACGAAACCGGCAAGACATTTGCTGACTGAAGGGACAGGCGGCAGTACAGGAGTATAGGACTTCATGGCAAAAGTATCTCTACGGGCGTACAACCAGGAAATCGAGGCAATGATCGATCGCGGTCACCTGGATGAAGCGATTGCGCATTGCCGGCACATTCTCAAAACCTTCCCCAAACATCTCGAAACCTACCGATTGCTTGGTAAAGCCTACCTCGAATATAAGCGTTATCCCGAAGCCGCGGATATCTTCTCGCGCGTCCTGGTTGTCTCTCCGAGCGACTTTGTGGCGAACGTGGGCATGAGCATTATTCGCGATGAAGAAAACAGACTCGACGAAGCGATCTGGTATATGGAACGCGCCTTCGAAACCCAGCCGTCGAATGCCGCCATTCAGAGCGAGTTGCAGCGCCTGTACGGTCGCCGTGAGGGCGTGCAGCCGCCGCGGATCCGCATGACGCGCGGCGCGCTGGCACACATGTACGTTCAGGGAGAACTGTACCCGCAAGCCATCGCCGAGATCAAGAGCGTGTTGAAAGAAGACCCGGGTCGCAGCGATATGCAGGCGCTCCTGGCGCGTGCCTATTATCGCAGCGGGTTGAAGAATGACGCTGCCGAGGCGGCGTCCGCGGCGCTGCGCAGCAATCCCTATAACCTGGATGCCAACCGGGTGCTGGTGGAAATTCTGGGAGTGGATCATCCTGAAAGCGTGCAAGCCTACCGCCAGCGTGTCGTGGAGCTCGACCCCTATGCAGCGCAGGTAACTAGCTCGATCTTTCAGGCAAACGAAGTGCCCGATGCAGCGGTGACGCTTGAGCATCTTGATTGGAATGGGCAGCCGGTCGGTATGCAGCCGGACTGGCAGACCTCGCAAGCCATCTCCCTGGAAGGTTCCCCCCGACAAGAAGAACAACCGGATTGGCTCAAGGGTATCTTTGGTGGTGAGGCAGCTGCTTCCCCGCCTCAGTCCACCTCTGTGTCTCCGTTTGACATGGCTACACCGACTGCCCGGCAGGTGGAACCGGCTGCGGATATCCCGGACTTCTTGCGCGAGGCGGGCTGGGGCGAATCTACCGGCGCCTTTGACGAAAGTCAATCGGTGTTTGCAGAGAGCGACTCCACCTCTGCTGAAGCTCCCATCGAACAGGGTGACCTGCCGGACTGGGTCAAAGCGATGGCGCCTCAGCAGCCTGCCGAAACCCCGGCAGAAGAAGAGGAATTACCGGATTGGATCAACAAGATCGGCACGAGTGAGCTGCCGGTTCCCTCTGAATCGAGTGATCAGATCGATTGGATGAAGGGACTCGAAGCCACGAGTCCGGAGCAACCGGTGGACCGACCTGATTGGCTTCAGCAGACCGGTCAGACGGAGCCGGCATCGTCTTCGCCAGACGAGCCGGACTGGTTGAAAGGGTTTGGCGCGGAGCCTGCTGCAACACCCGCCGCAGGCGCCACGGATGATCTGGACTGGCTCAACGACTTGGCGCAGGGCGAGGCAGCCGCAGCAAAGTCCGCAGAAACTCCCTCTACCGAGTTTGATTTCCTGGACCGCCCCGCCGAGCCGTTCGACGCAGCCCCCGCCGCTCCCGCAACGGATCTTCCGGACTGGATGGCTGATCTAGGTGTGCAGCCTGCCTCTAGCTCGCCGGCTTCGAGCGATGATTTCGATTTTCTCGACCCGCTGGGGAGCCAGATGAAGACGCCCTCCTCTGCCGCGGCGTCTGATGACGACTTTGACTTTCTGAATGAGTTGACGGCGGGGAGCGGGCAGCTTACGCCGGCGGAACCGCCTGAGCCTGCCAGGGCAGGTCCGCCCGGTATGAGTGAAGAGGAGCAGGATGACTCATTTGCGTGGCTCGAAAGCCTGGCGGCGAAACAGGGCGCGACGGAGGGCTTGTTGACCCGGCCCGAAGAACGCCTGGAAGACGAGCCGGATTGGGTCAAGCAGGCGAAGGGCATAGACGCGGTCCAGCCTCCGGTCGAGACGCCGCCGGTCACCGAGCCTGTGTCAAGCCTGAACGAGCTGGGCAAGAGTGAGCAGGATGATACCTTTGCCTGGCTGGAGGGCCTGGCAGCCAAGCAGGGGGCAACCGAAGGCTTGCTCACTACTCCCGAAGAGCGCCTCGAGGAGCCACCCGAGTGGATACGGCAGGCAAGCAGCCTGAGCGGCAGCACCGAAGAAGTCCCCTCCGCCGAATCTGCCCCTGGCGACCAGGAAGGGCAGCCGGCAGTCACATCGCCTTCTGCCAGTCTCGAGGAGCTCGGCACAAGTGAACAGGAGCGAGAGGACTCGTTTGCCTGGCTCGAGGCGCTGGCTGCAAAACAGGGAGCCAGTGAGGGCTTGCTCACCAAACCGGAAGAGCGGCCCGCAGAGGAGCCCGAATGGGTCAAACAGGCAAAGGATCTTGGCGAATCGCCGGTTCTGGAAGAGCCGGCGACGTCCAAGGACGACACTGGAGCCTGGCTCAAGAGCCTTGAGGAAGAAGCCGCGGCTGCCCGGGAGCGGACGGAGGAACGAGCCCGGGACGATACCGGCGTCTGGCTGCGGAGCCTGGACGAAGACGCGGCCGTCCCCCAAGATCGCGTGGACGAAACCCCGGACTGGATGAAGCAGCAAGAGGAGCCGGCATCTGCTGTTTCAGAGCCTGAGCTAGCTGCTTCACGAGACGATACCGGCGTGTGGTTAAAGAGCCTGGACGAAGAGACTTTAACGCCTCTCGGTCAACGCGACGAAACCCCGGACTGGCTCAGGCAGGAAGAGCCGGCTTCCTCGAGTTCAGAGCCCGATTGGTTGAGACCGGAGGAAGAGACTGCTGTGACCTCCACCGCAGAGACTCCCGTTTCCTCCGACGATACGCCAACCTGGCTGAAGAGCCTAGAAGAGGAAGAGTTGGCGCCGCAAGACCAACCGCAAATGGATGTCCGCGAGCCTGTGGCTGCCACGCCTACCGCTGACGTGCCTGCATCGGCTGATGACACGGCTGCATGGCTGCAGAGTCTGGATGAAGACCAGACCGTAGCTACAGACGAGACTGCCCCGGTGGAAGATGAGATCGAAACGTGGCTCAAGAGCCTGGACGAGCTTGAGCCAGTTGCAGCGGAGCCTGCCCCCGTCACGCAGCCAGAGGGCTTACCAGAATGGATGGATACCGTCCAAGACCGGCAGCCGGCAGAGGAACCTGCCGCTGCTGAGCCGCAGGTTCCTGAGGATGAAGTATCCAAGTGGATGAGCACGGTCGAAGCGCCGGAGCCGGCTGTTCCCCAGACGCCAAAAGTGGATACGGGCAGCCTGCCCAGCTGGCTGCGCGGACTCGAGGAAGAAAAAGAGCGAGCGACCCACGGTGCCGGCGAAGATCTACCCGCCTGGCTGCGCGACGAAACGGGAGAACTGGTGGCTGAGCCGACCCGCATCGAGCCCACGCGCGCAACAGACTGGCACCCTGTCGAAGCGCCTCAGTCCGAGCTGGAACCGGAGGCAGCAGCCCCGGAACCCGCTCCGGTTGAAGCCGCGCTGCCCGAACAGGCAGCACCGCCGCCGGAGCAGCCCGTCGACGTGGTTGCCATTCTCGAACAAAAACTGGCTGCTTCTGAAGAGCAGCCTGAAAAGCCCGCAGCCCCACCCAGACCTCAGAGAGAGCTGACCGCACGCAAGGTGACCGGCGCATTGACCGATCCTGTGCTGGCGCAGGCGCGCAACGAGTTTTCACGCAGCAACATTTCAGCCGGGCTGGAGAGCTATTCGCGGTTGATCAAAAAGGGACGCCTCCTCGAGGATATCATCTTTGATCTGCGTGAGGCGCTCTACCGCCATCCTGTCGACGTGGATATCTGGCAATCTCTGGGCGATGCCTATATGCGGTCCAATCGCTTGCAGGACGCGCTGGATGCCTATACCAAAGCGGAAGAGTTACTTCGTTAAAAAGACCTGACAGGTTTGCGGTAGAAACGTTTCCTTCTGATAGCGTTTTAGTCAAACCTGTCGGGTCTCATTTTCTCATCTGGAGGACATTGTGGAACGATCGTTGGTACTGGTCAAGCCGGATGGTGTGCAGCGCGGTCTGGTGGGAGAAGTCATCTCACGGCTCGAGCGCCGCGGGCTCCGTCTGGTGGGCTCCCGGTTCATGCAGGTCGGCAAAGAGCTTGCCGAAACACATTATGCCATTCATGAGGGCAAACCGTTTTATGAGGGCTTGATTTCCTATATTACATCTGCCCCGGTGATGGCCATGGTCTGGGAAGGACCGAACGCCATCGCCGCGATCCGGCAGACGATGGGCTCGACGCGTCCCACCGAAGCGGCGCCGGGTTCGCTGCGGCATGATTTCGCCCTTGACGTAGGGCGCAACCTGACCCACGCTTCCGATAGCGTCGAGAACGGCGCGAATGAAGTGGCTTTGTGGTTCAAGCCGGACGAGCTGGTGGAGTGGAACCGTGAAGTGGACCGGTGGGTGTTCGAAAAATAGGCAGGGCACGAACCTGGCATAAATAGCACAATGCGCTGGAGTGCATCCAGCGCATTGTGATTCACCACAGGGTGTGCCTTCTCGTGGAGAACGCCATACCCGGCGGTGACTCAGATGTGGGAGTCTCCTCAGGAGGCTCAGTATGTGGTGGATCTGTTGGGGGAGGCTCAGTGGGCGGCGGATCTGTTGGGGGAGGATCGGTCGGAGGGGGTTCCGTTGGCGGTGGATCCGTCGGGGGCGGCTCAGTCGGTGGCCGATCGGTTGGCGGGAGCGGTGAATTGGTTGCGGCCGGCAAGGTGCTTGTGGGTGGTCGAGGCGTGTTGGTGATCACTGGGCGTGGAGTGTTTGTCGGGGGCCGACGGGTATTGATGATCGGCTCGCGCGTGTTTGTTGGACGCGGCGTACTGGTTGCCGGACGGACTGTGCTCGTCGGTGGTCGAGGCGTGATCGCTGGACGCGGTGTATTGGTCGGTGGGCGACGGGTGTTGATGATCGGCTCGCGCGTATTTGTCGGACGCGGCGTACTGGTTGCTGGACGGACTGTGCTCGTAGGCGGACGTGGTGTATTCGTTCGCGGACGCACCGTGTTAGCCGGACGAGGTGTGTTAGTCACGGGTCGCAAGGTACTTGTGGGACGCGGTGTATTTGTCACCGGTCGCACAGTATTGGCCGGGCGCGGCGTGCTGGTTACAGGCCGTGATGTACTTGTGGGCCGCGGTGTACTCGTCGATGGGCGTGGGGTGCTCGTGGGTCGCGGCGTATTCGTTCGTGGACGTACAGTGCTTGTTGGGCGCGGCGTACTGGTGAGCAGGCTTGTAGTTCTGGTGATCTCTACCGAGGGAGCAATATTGGTGAACGTTGGCCCCGCAGACACGGAAGCCGCAGTGGCACTGCTTGCCAATGCGGTCAGTCTTATTCTGGTGGGCGAAAGCGGGACGACCGGCTGGGTTGCATCCCTGGATGAGGTAATCGGTATAAATAAAACCTGTCCCACAAGCGTCCCCGAAGCGTTCGGGACCCAGCAGTTCACATCTGTAGCCAGGGAAACACGCCACCAGGATCGATCCGCAGTTCTGCCAATCACTTCCACAGTTTGCCCGGACGAAATATTTGCAACGCCAGGATAAGCAGTGTCCGGTCCATTCCGGCAACTGGTGTTTTCCATGAGCGTGAAATACACTCCCGTCGACGTGGGAGTTGAAATGGCACCTACCGGCGATTGCATCGCAGAACCCGCCGACGGGGGTAACGTCGGGCTCGACGTCGCCAGATTGAAAGCAATGATGAGTGGCTCACCGAGCCTGCGGGAGAGGAGCGGGCTCCATGCCAGGAGAATCAGGAGCAATCCCACTGCGGCGATAACTAAATATCTTCTCGGAATCATGAACTGACCTCATATACGCCCTCAACAGAGAACGAAATATAACTCTTCTTTCTTCCATATGCCGCTTTTTATGCAGACGCGAGCTGACTCCACCGGATCGTGATCTTTCTTCTAATCCGATCGAACAGGCGTCTCGCTCCCGGCTGTACCCGCTGACGATTGATCTATGTTTGGAGTTGTGTTCGTGTGCTAGGCTTTGGTGGATGAACGTTGTTCGAAATCCCCGCTTGCTGACTTGGACTGCAATCAATAATAGCCGCTATCGCGCATATACATCTTGAAAAGTACGATATCACTATACTTGAGAAGTCCTGAAAACGCAATCCCTGCAACATTTTCCCTGTGCCTGGGGAAGCTTTCCCTCAACCGGTCGTGCTGAGCGTCAATCCTTCCCGGCCGGGGGTAACCTGATACGATGGATGGGTCTCTCCCAGCATCCTCGCGAACATCCGGTCGAGGTCATCGTCGCTGTGAGTGGGGTCGTGGTGGAAGGGCACGAAATGTTTCACAGCGGTGAGCTCTGCAAACTGGAAGGCATGTCGAATGCTGCTGTGTCCGAACCCGATGCGGGACAGGTATTCTTCTTCGGTGTATTGCGTGTCGTGGATCAACAGGTCGACGCCCTCTGCCAGCCTGTACCCCGAGACCCATGATCTATCGTGAGGAAAGGTGCGCCCGCCCAGCGCCGGTTCATGATCTGGCAGGTAGGTCATCGTGGCGCTGCCGTTCTCGATCCGGTACCCAATCGTCGGGTTCGGGTGGATGATCAGCTGGGCTGTGACCGAGAATTCCCCGATCTCGATCACGTGCGCAGGCAGCTCGTGGAAATGAAATGTGGCAGCCAGCTCATGTACGCTCACCGGAAAAAGGGGCGGAGAGAGATACTTCTGCAAACGTGCGCTCAGCGAGAGCGTGGTGCTGGCTGGCCCCCAGAGATGAACCTCAACGCCTTCCCGGCGCAGCGGCGCAAAAAAAGGCAGCCCCTGGATGTGATCCATGTGCAGATGGGTGAGCAGGATATGGACCTGCTTCAGGTCCCCGGGAAAAGTCTGCCCCAGGTTGCGGAGGCCCGTCCCGGCGTCGAGGACGAGCAGGTTGCCCTCGCTTCCCTCCACCGAGACACACGAGGTGTTGCCGCCGTAACGGACGGTCTCGGGGCTGGGAGAGGCAAGGGAGCCGCGCGTCCCCCAGAAGGTCACCTTCATGTCTCGATTTCCCAGAAGATGGCAATCCCCCCCAGGAAGCGGCCCGCCTGGCCGATGACGGGAAAAGCGGTCACTTCCAGCTCGCGCAGCCTGCCGTCCAGGCCTCTGATCCAAAAATTTTTGTGCGCCGGGCAGCGGCGGGTGAGTGCAATGATGAGGGGCAGCTCCTCCCCCGGGAGCGAATTCCCATCCTTGTCCATGGGGTGAAAAATCGTGCTCCACTGGCTGGCAGGCATACTGCCGGTCTCGTTGTAACGAGTCCCCAGGATCGTCTCTGCCGGTTCATTATAAAAAATCAGATCGCCTGCCGGGTTCACGATGAAGATCGGCATGGCAAGGTATTCCGCAAGGTGCCTCGCCAGAATCGTCTCGATTTCATGCTGGGACATAGGCAGGTTCCTTCCACAAATGCGTGAATGTGAGAAGAGGTAACATTGAAATCCCGGGCGGACGGCTAGCGGCGTCTCATGCAGATCGTTCCTAGAGAACGCTCGCCAGAAAAAGACAAGGTGGTCATCTCCTTCTGCCTGTCAGGAGTTATTCAGTGGACGCTTGACGAGTCAAGCTGTCCTACTCATAGATATTGATGCGGAACACGTGGTTCATCGACAATTGTAGTATAGCACGTCTATCAAGCGTTTCCAACGCCATGGGGGCGCTACTGGACTCTCAGGAGTACTTTGCCGTCGCTCCAGAGCTCCTCGAGATCATAGTGCTCGCGCTGATCCGGTGAAAAGAGATGAACCACTACGTCCCCGTAGTCGAGGACGAGCCAGCCTTCCTGAGACTGGCCCTCGACGCGGCTTTTCTTTTTGTAGTCCTTCTTGGTCGCCTCGAGGACGGCCTTCGCAAGTGCATCCAGCATGCGGTCGCTGGTGCCATTGCAGATCACAAAATAATCGGTAAACGAAGCGATGTCTTTGATGTCCAGAAGCAGGATGTCTTCGCCCTTTCTGTCCTCCAGGGTGGCGACGATTGTATGTGCAAGTTCAAGTGCGTTCAGATATCACCTCATAAATTGCCACAGAGACTCAGAGTCGCGGAGCTTATTCCAGTCTTTTCTCAGTGCTCTCGGCGTCTCAGCGGCTGAAATTCTTGAGCGGCGCGGTAAACAACCGGGTGTAAACAGAGCCGCTCGGCTTCAGGTCGCTCTTGTAGAGATGGACCGAGTCTACCCGGGCAGTGCCCAGCGAGTCAATCGTTGTCCGTTCCAGCGCCCGCCGGATCGTTTGTTGGTCGGTCCCGGTCGCATTCTGCCGGAGACGGCCGATGGTCAGGTGCGGGGAAAAGCCGCGCTCCTCTGTTTCATAGCCAAGGCGGCGCGCCCCCGATTCGACCCCACGCTGGAGCGCTTCGAGCGAGGCGGGCGCCTGGATGCCTACATAGAGCACGCGCGGCCGCTTGAGGCTGGGGAAGGAGCCTAGCCCGCCCACATGGATGTCAAAACACGGCAACAGTCCTGCTTCCGCGCGCAGCATCTGCGATAGCATCTCTACATTCGATGGTGCAACGTCCCCCAGGAACTTCAAGGTCAGGTGCATGTTCTCCGGTGGAACCCAGCGGACAAGCGCGCCGATCTCCTCGCGCAGTGACGCAGTCGTCTGTCCGACCCGCTGCCTGAGCTCTGCAGGGATCTCGACGGCGATAAAAGCTCGCAAAAGGCTCATGCGCCCAGCGCGCGTTCCACGGCTTCCTTCAGCTCGAGGAAGCCAACCGGTTTGGTGAGATATGTGGATGCGCCTGCCTCCATGCCGTGACGGATATCGGCAGGCATACTCTTCGCAGAAACGATTACCACCGGGATGCCGGCGAGCGCTGAGTCCTCCCGCATGTGCCGCAAAATATCCAGCCCGGAGATCTCTGGCATCATCACGTCGAGCAGGACAATGTCCGGTTTCTCGGCTGCCATCATGCCGATCGCCGGTCCACCGGATGCGATCCTTAAAACGCGAAAGCCGCTGACCCGCATCATTTCGGCGAATAACTCAGCGGCATCGGCTTCATCTTCGATGATCAAAACGGTCCGTTCGGGCGACGTCATCACAACCCATTACTCAGGCAACAATAGCATAATAGATAGGAATTCGCAAGAGGGGCTCAGACTCACGGGATTCCAGTGAAAGTGTGTAAGAATTCGGCTCTGGCTTGTATCTAGGAGGGAGGACGACACCTGCTGAGATCGGCGCCGCCTGTGCCGTACAAATGAATTGGAGTCCTTATGAGTGACCTGACAGATTTTCGCCTCGAAAAAGATGAGTTCCTGCGGGAACACCCGCAAAGTCCCTTGATGCCCGAGCAAAGACGGGATTTCAAAGGCTTGGACTATTTTCCCGAGAATGAAGCCTTGCGGCTGGAAGTCCAGGTCGAGCGCTTGTTCGACCAGCAGCCCTTGCAGATGCAAACTTCCACCGGCGGTGTGCAGACCTATGTGAGGCACTCGCGTTTTAAGTTTGAGGTCGAGGGGCAGGAGGCTGAGCTGACCATCTACCAGAATGAGCACGGCTACTTCCTGCCGTTTGCGGACGCGCTCGCAGGGACGGAGACCTATCCTGCCGGACGCTACCTAGAGCCGGAAGAGCTGCATGGCAATCGCTTTCTCGTGGATTTCAACCTGGCATACAATCCCTACTGCGCCTATAACGAGATGTGGTCCTGCCCGATCACGCCGGCTGAGAACCGCTTGAAGGTCCCCATCCGCGCCGGGGAAAAAATCTTTTGACATGAATAAAAGACGACGGGTTATGACCCGTCGTCTTCGTTTTTACTCGTTTTTTCGAGAATGTCCAGCAGCGCCTCGTATTCCTCGCAGCACTCCGAACATGAGTCCAGGTGCTCCCGCACGAGCGGCATGAGCCGGGCGGCATCCTTTCTGTCCACTTCCCGCTCCACGTATTCGTCGATCCTGGCGTAGACCTCATCGCAATTCGCTTCCTCGACGGGCACACTCTCGAGGACCCGCAGAAAGTTCAGGACCGCTTCGTTGGGAAGCTCCTCTCTGTGGTTAAAGCTGCTCTTGATCTTCCGGATAATTGCTCGGATGTCCATAATCTTTGTCTTTGATGGTTAACGATTTGTTAATCTTACTTCTGCTCGAAGAGAGTCAGAACCTCATGAGGCGAAATGTCCTCCATTGCCAGTCTTCGCCTCAGGCGCAGCCGGGCATCGTGGAGCAGCTTGTAGAGGGCATTGCGATTGGTCTTGAGCCTGCGGGCGGCATCTTCCATCGGCATATCCTGAACGCCCAGCAGGATGAGCGCCTGGCGCTGGCGGTCGGTCAGCTCCTCTTCGATGATTCGCCGGACGCGTGCCAGCATGTCGGCGCGCTCGGCAGCGACCTCTGGTCCCGCCTGGGGATCCGCCAGTAAACCCGGGGGAGGAGGAATATCCTCGTTCTCGGTCAGCTCGTCCAGCGATGAATCACGCCAGCGCTTGCGGCGCAGCTCGGTCAGCGCGATGCGCACGGCGATCTTGTGGACCCAGGTAGTGAACTGGCTGCGCCCCTCGAAGGTATTCAACTGGTCGAGGACGCGCAGGAGCGTCTCCTGGGTCACTTCCTCAACAAGCGCCTGGAACTGCGGCTGGTCAGGAGAAAGCCAGCGGGAGAGCGCATAGGGGAGACCCTTTTCGATGATCTCGCGCAGCTCCTCCAGGGCAGCTTCCCGCGCCGGACCGGGAGCGGAAAGATCCTTCAGCCAGGCTTCGTTGGTTCTGGTTGCCATATCCAGGAGATTATAAAACATAAATACCAAATAAAAACGAGCCGCGAAGCTCGTTTGTGTAGGGACCGGGTATGATCCAGCTCTATGTAAGAACAGAATAACCAGTCATACGTTGTTCACAGTACCAGGTATCGCTCTGGAGGGTGAATCGATTCTCGAAAACCGGCATCAATAGCCTCAATCAGACACGGTATCCTTGAAAAGCCGAAAAGGAGGCTACGTAAATGTCCCCACAATGTATCACAATCGGAGCGTCCGCTGGCGGCCTGGAACCACTACGAGACGTGGTTTCACAGCTGCCCGTAGATTTTCCCGCTCCCGTTTTCGTCGTCATGCATCTACCTGCCAATCACCGGAGCTATCTGCCCGAGATCTTGAGTAAAACGGGCCCGCTGCCTGCCCTGCATCCAAAGGATAACAGCAAGTTGGAAGCTGGCGTCATTTACGTGGCTCCTCCAGATCATCATCTGTTAATTGATAATAGCTTTATCGCTGTCAACCGCGGACCCAAAGAAAACGGCTTTCGCCCCTCCGTTGACGCACTTTTCCGCTCTGCGGCGTATTCCTACGGTTCGGGAGCGATTGGCGTTGTTCTGTCCGGCGCGCTCCATGATGGCGCCTCCGGCTTATGGAGCATCAAACGTCTTGGGGGAATTGCTATTGTCCAGGAGCCTTATGAGGCCGAGTACCCGTCCATGCCTCGCAGCGCTCTGGAGTATGTCGATGCAGATTACAGAGTCCGCTCCCAGGAGATCGGACCGCTACTTACCCACCTGGCGCGAGAACAAATGATGCAGGACGAACAGGTAGGGGACAAGAGGGAGCAAGATACCCGTCGCATGGCGATCGAGACGCAGATCGCCGCAGGAGTCAACCTGCCCGAGAAAACGATCCTGGAGCTTGGTCCTCTGACGCAATTTACGTGTCCGGAATGCCGGGGCAGCCTGATCAGAATTACAGAAGGGAACCTGCTCCGGTTCCGCTGTCACACCGGTCACGGCTTTAGCGCGGAAGCGCTGCTGGAAGGTCTGATGGAAACGGTGGATCAGCTCATCTGGCAGACCGTGCGCGGCTCTCAGGAAGCCTCCATGCTCCTGGAGCACCTAGGAAGACATATCCATGAGAACGGGGACTCTGCGGAGGCAGAGAGGTTCCTGGTGAAGGCTCGCGAGCTCAGCCAGCAAGCCACCCAGTTACAGAACCTTGCAACAGAGCGCGGGAGCCTGCAGACAGAAAACGCCAGACGACAGCCTGACGAAGATACTGACGATTTATAGCACGATAGGTAGAACCGGCTATCGTATTTGTTCGCTGACGTACACTTCGCCCTGCAGGATGCGCCGGATCCCCTCCAGGATTTCTGTCGAATGGTCTTTCACCAGGTATCCGCGGGCGCCCGCTTCCAGAGATCTACGAACGTATTGCTGGGATACATGGGCAGAGAGCATCACGCAGGGCAGATGTGGATGGCTTTTCTGCAGGTTGAGCACGAGATTGATACCGCTTTTGTGCGGCAGTGAAACGTCGATCAAGACCAGGTCAACCTTCAGGTTCGGGATCAGGTCCAGCGCCTCTTCCGCCGATTCGGCGACAGCCAGGACTTCCATCTGACCCCGTTCCTGCAGCACACGTTTAAGCGCCGTCGCAAAGATCTTATGATCTTCCACCAAAAGAATTGAGGTCATGATCACGCATCCTTTTTTTCATAGGGAACCTCGATGACCACTTCGGTGCCCTGCCCCGGCTGGGAATGTACTTGCATGCTGCAGCCTAATAAACTAAGTCGATGACGGATCATTATCAATCCATGAGAAATTCTTGGATTATCGATCACCGCCCGGCTGTCGAATCCTGCCCCCTGGTCTCGCACGGTCGCCAGCAGCTGCGAGTCACGATGATCGAAATCCACGGAAGCTTCCAACGTCCCCGCATGTTTCACAATATTGAAGAGCAGCTCGCGCAGCGCATAAAACACCAGCACTCGCAATTTCTCATCCAGCTCGCGGGGAACGCCGCTGGACTGGATGTCCACCTTCAGCCCATACTGCTCCTCCATTTGCGCAGCCAGCCATATTGTGGCCTCGACAAGCCCCTCACCATGCAGGATGGGAGGACTGAGGTCAACGCTGAGCTGACGTGTGCCCCGAATCGCTTCAGTGAGCCAGGCTTCCATCTGCGGGAAGTTGGCGGCAAATGCCTGGAGGTTGTTCTTCTCATACGCTTCCCTCAAGAACGACATTTGCATCTGAACGGCATAGATGCGCTGCTGCAGGTCATCGTGCAAGATCTGGGAAAGCTGGTGCCGCTCCGCCTGTTCGGTGGCGGTCAGCTCGGCTGCCAGCGAACGGATCTGCTGTTCGGCGCGCACGCGGTCGGTAATGTCTATGAACGTAGAGATCATCGCTTCCGCCTCATCCAGCTCAATATATTGAACGGATGCCAGGATATTTCTCCACTCGCCGGGAGGCTGCCTGATCTGCGTCTCGTAGCTTCGAACCCGGCCGTCCCTTTTGATCTGGGCGACAAATGAATCATACTCGGCTGTGCCCAACCCGAGCCCAAGATTGAATTCTTCCGGGCTGCGCCCGATCACATCCTCCGGCTGCAAGCCGAAGTAGTTCAAGAACTCAACATTCACATTCAGGAAGATTCCATCCTCCAGGCGCGTGAGCACTGTGGGGATCGGGTTGGCGTTGAACAATGCGTAAAACAGGTCGCGCGCCTGGCGCAGCTTCTGGCTGGCTTCGTCCAGCTCACGCGTCCGTTCCTGAACACGTTCCTCCAGCGACTCTTTGGCCAGGACAAGCTCCCGTTCGGTTTCCTTGAGCTGGTTGATATCAATAAAGGAAATCACCACACCTTCGATGCGATCATCCCGGGTACGGTACGGGCGCAGGCGCATCAGATACCAGCGGCCTGCGGCAGTCTGTACCTCGCGTTCCAGGGGAACGAGCCTGCGCAAAACCTGTTCTGCATCCTCCAGAAATTCGCTATAGCCCAGCGTATGGGTTAAGTCGCTGATATGCCGGCCCCGGTCCACATACAGAATACTGAACAATTCCTCTACGCCGGCCGTGTAGCGTTGGATGCGCAGCTCACGGTCCAGGTAGAGGGTGGCGATTTCTGTAGCGCCCATCAGGTTTTCCAGTTCCTGGTGGGCCCGCGAGATCTCGTCCAGCTTGCCCTTCATCTCGCTGTTGACGGTCTGTAACTCTTCATTGACCGATTGCAGCTCCTCCTTGCTCGTTTCCAGCTCCTCGGTGGCGGAGCGATATTCCTCGTTAATGGACTGCAGCTCCTCGTTAGCGGCTTTCATCTCTTCATTGGAACTTTGATATTCCTCTGTCGTGATTTGCAGTTGCTCCCGCAGACGCTGGTTATCCGCCTGCAATTCCGCCAACAACTGGTCCCGTTCCGATGGGCTGCCAGGGGTTAGAGATTCCTTGAGGCTCTCGTCAGGGTCCTCTACTTCATCTTCGATAAAAAGCACGAGCGCCTGTCGCACTACGCTACCATTCAGAGTAGTCTCATCCAGCCGCGGGCGGACCGAGACAACCACGCGGCGTTTGTGTCCGTTGAACCGGACGGGGACCGAGCGGGTGACGGTTGCCTTCCATTTTTCAAAGCTTTGGAAGAGCGCCGTGCGCAGCTCCATTTGCAGTTCCGGGCGCACCAGGGTGAGCAAGTCGCCGGTCAGGATTCCACGGGGTTGGTGCAGGTACCGTCCGGCATGATCGGAGACATGCAGGATCGTATATTTCTCGTCGACGATCACGCTGGGCGGACTGGAGGACTCCAGTGCTCTGTGATGCTGTTCTTGCATCACGATTGGCTCTTCCAGGAAGCGCGCACCCTGCAGACGCGTTTTGCTAAATCCTTCGGCTTTGCGGCCGCCTCGGGGAACTCGTCGCATGTTTGACGGCAGCGCCGGAATGCCTGCGCGCTCACCGGCCAACGCATTGGCTTGATACAGGCGGTGCTTTTTGTCGACAACCTTAAAGAATTCGGGCAGGTGCTCGGCGGACTCAGCACTGCCTAGAAAGAGATAGCCACCAGGGTTCAGCGAGTAGTGAAAGATATCAAAAATCTGATCCTGCACCGCGCGCTGTAAATAAATGAGGACGTTCCGGCAGGCGATCAGGTGCTGGCGCGAGAAAGGTGGGTCGCGCATCACGTTGTGGTTGGTGAAAAGCACCGCATCACGGAGTTCACGCCTCACCCGGTAATAATCTCCCTCCCGGGTGAAGAATTTCTCCAGGCGTTCGCGGCTCACGTCGGCTTCGATCGCCGCCGGGTATATCCCCTCACGCGCGTGGGCGACTGACCTCTCGTCGAGGTCGGAGGCAAAGACCTGGACGCGGGGGCGGACTCCCTGCCGGTCGGCTTCCTCGAAGCAGAGGATGGCAAGCCCGTATGCTTCCTCGCCCGTGGCGCAGCCAATGGTCCAGATCCGCAACCCTTCCCCTTCCATAACGCCATTTTGCCGCACAAGATTCGGGATCACCTCTTGCTCGAGCACCAGCCAGGCGTCGCGGTCGCGGAAAAAGTTCGTGACGCCGATCAGGATGTCGTTGAACATCGTCTGCGCTTCATTGGGGCTGCTGCGCAGGTACGCCAGGTAGGCATCCAACTTCCCAAACCCATTCAATTGCATTCGGCGGTCCACACGCCGTAAAATGGTGGAGCGCTTATATTGCGAAAAGTCGTGCCCGGTGCGGGCATGCACTTGCGCCAGGATGCGCTGCAGTGTCTCTACATCAGCTTCGGTCAAATGACCCGCGTCATGGGGCAGCCTCGGCTGGTGTTGGATCAAATCTGACAGCTTCTCAGCCAACAGCGCGGCCGGCAGCACAATGTCCACAAGCCCCGTGCTCAGGGCCGCCCGAGGCATGCCGTCATATTCGGCATCTTCCGGCTGCTGCACCATGATCATCCCGCCTACTTCTTTCACAGCCTTGATGCCCACGGCGCCATCCGTACCGCCGCCTGAGAGTATGATGGCAACCGGGTCGGTATGACCGCTGGCTGCAACGCTGCGGAAGAAGTGGTCGATCGGCATCCGCCTGCCATGCGGCTCCTCAAATTCGTGTGTATCCAGATGTGTATCCGTCATGATCATTCTGCGGTTCGGCGGGATCACATACACGTGGTTTGCTTCCACTTTGGTCCGTTTCCTCACTTGCATGGTGGGCATGCGTGTGTGCTTCTGCAGCAGCTCTGCCAGATGACTTTCATGCTCAGGATGGAGGTGTGTAATGACCACAAATGCCATGCCTGGCTCTGCTGGCAGCGCTTCAAAGAAGGACTGCAAGGCTTTCAGCCCGCCCGCGGAAGCGCCAATGCCAACGACCGTCAGACCGCGCTCTGTATTGGCGGGTTTGCCAGGCGCCTTTGCTTCCATTCTCTTTGTCTTCTTCGTGGATTTGGGGGATGGGCTTGAACCTGTTGTGTTCTTGCTCTTATGATCGTCTTTAGAGGTCATGTCGGTCTATATCGTTACTTCATTCTCAACGGTAAAGGATGCCTGCTAGCTTCATTATACTCTCGACGGCCGAAGCAAAGACAAGTAGGTAATTCCCTTATTCCCGCCCTGCGCCGGGCAGAGGAGTTCAAAAGGAATTGACGGCATCCTCCACGGTGGGAAAGAGCTCGATGTGCTGGGTAATGCCGGCGATCTCAAGCATTTCGCCGATCTCGGGCGTCGCGGACGCCAGCTTGAGGTGCTTGCCACCATCCTGGGAAAACATTCTATGAATGACGATAAGCGCCCGGATGCCGATGCTGGTCATCGAGGGCGTCTTGCTCAGGTCAATCACCAGGTTGCGGACGCCATAGTGATAGGCTTCCTTTGCCAGTGCTTCGAGCTCTTCAAAATTCCCCAGATTGACACGGTCTTGCAGGTGAAAAATGGTCACAGGCGGCTGACCCTGTACGTGAGAGATTTCGACGAGTCCCATGTGAAAGCTCCTTCCCTTCATCCACTTGTTCGATAACGGAGGAAAACTATACCATTGCCAAAGCGGCGTTCCTCCAGGAGCTCGAGCTCCAACCGCACCTTGTCTGGCAGCGCGGATTTGCCGCCTCCGACGATGATCGGTACCACGAATAGATGACACTCGTCGAGCACCCCCGATCGCAAGGCGTGGGCGGCGAGCTCGGGACCCCCGATCAGGATATCCTGTTCGACAGCTTCCTTCAGCTGTCGAATGGCGTCCGGATCGAAAGTCCGCTCAAGCTGCGTTCTGCGCGTGGAGATCGTCTCCAGCGTCCTGGAGTACACGATTTTGTCCGCTGCCTGCCAGACCTCGGCGAAGTCGCGCCTGAGCGGAGACTCCGCTGCCAGATTGGGATCTGTCTCCCACACCCTCATGGACTCATACATGCGCCGTCCGTAAAGATGAGTGCCCATCCCCCGGACGAGGTCCGTGATAAATCTGAAATATTCCTCACTCGGGTCTGTCCAATCAAACTTGCCATCTTTGTCCTCGGTGTACCCGTCGAGTGATATGTTCGCTATGTAGATCAACTTCGCCATGTTCGGTCTCCATATTCACAACTGAGGTTCAAGTTTCCTCAACAAACCGCGCGATAGCCTGAGAGCTACCTGACGAGGTTTTATGCCAGGCCTGTTCGTATAAGTATAAGAAACCTGATAGCTCCCTCATTTTAGTGGGCGGCCAGTCATGTTTTGGATGAGAGTTACTGCGCACAAAAAAATGCCTACAAAATAGGCATTTTTTTGTGGTCTTGACAGGACTCGAACCTGTGACCTCGCCGATGTGAACGGCGCGTTCTAACCAACTGAACTACAAGACCTCGCTAAAGATGCTACTGTGTGATAGTAGCACTCTAACCCTTTGCAGGGCGCTACGCAGCCAACCGAGTCTGCGCCCGAGCGACGCAGATTATAGCCGATAGTACTTCGTCCTGCAAGGATCGTTCCATCCGTGCTTACCTGTATACCTGTCTGCCGCTAGGGTGGGGGCAGCACATCCCAGGGGTTGACGAATGATGAGATCGCCCGGATCTCGAAGTGCAGGTGCGAGCCGCTGGAGCGACCGGTGTTGCCGATGGCGCCGATCAGGTCGCCCTGGCCCACGCTCTGCCCGCAGCCGACGCTGATGCCGCTCAGGTGGGCATACAGGGATTGGAAGTCATTGCCGTGGTCCACCATGATCATGTTGCCGTAGCCATAGTTGTTCCAACCAGCATAGACGACCACGCCCGCATCGGTCGCATACACTCCTTCGCCATCATTCCCGGCGAGGTCCAGGCCCCAGTGGTTGGCATCGGGGCGGTAATCGTAACCGGAGAGATAATGCTTTGCGGAGGGCCAGATGAAGGCGCCAAACCCAACTGCGCCGCCGCTGACCGGCTCACACGCGCCCGGACCGAGCACACGGGCAGATGCCGGATTCTCACGCGTCACACCCAGCGGCGCGCTCCAGGTCACGTACTCACGCCGTCCATTCGGCACGACCAGCCAGGTGCCCGGGGCAATGTTCGGGTTGGAGAAATCGCCGATGGTCGCCGCGTCCAGGTTATTGGCCGGATAATTGATAATGACTTCCGGAGAGACACTGTAGTACGTCGAGATGCCGTTCAATCCTTCACCCTGCTCCCAGCGATGATAGGTGCCGTCCACAGGCAGGATGTTCAGCTCCTGATCCGGCTGCAACGAGTGAGGGTTATCCAGCAGGGTGTAGTAATTGCTCCACAGCACGGTCTCGGGTTTCAGCCCGAACTTTTCGGCAATCCCAAAAATGGTGTCGCCTGAGACCACGGTATAGGTGATCACTTCCTGCCGGGGGCGGGAAGGGATGGTGGTGTGGACCTGCGCCAGACGCGGGATACCCCCGAAGGAGATCTCGCCCTGCGGCGGGATGTCTTCGATCTCCGGCACGGGGGCGGTAGGTCCCGTTTGCAGAGCGCTGGCAACTTCCGGGGTCGCCTGGCTCTGGGCGTAAAAGATGCGCAGCAGCCAGATCACCGCGCCGAGCAGCAGGATAGACAGCAGCGTCGTGCCGGCGCGCAGCAAGGATTCCCCTAAGCCGATGCCAATTAACGTGTTAAAAAGACGGGAAAAAAAGCCAGGAGCTCCGTTGTCCTGCTTCGGGGCGTTCTTGTTGTCCAAATGTAAGTCTCCAGAGAAAGTATCATAACATGGGCAAAAAGGGGGCGTCAACCCGCCCGATTCGACGCTAACCTGACGTTAAGCCTGCGCGCGGCGTACGCCCGGGCTGGCAAGATGCAGTCCGCCGATGGTCACCAGCGACACCAGACCGCCGGTCAGCGCGGCGAGCGGGACACCCCAGTTCTGGGCGATCCAGCCGATGAGCAGGCTGCCAAAGGGTGCCACCCCCTGGAGCGCCCACAGATAGACGCTGAAGACCCGCCCCCGCAATCCGTTGGGGACGCTTATCTGAATGAGAGTGTTCATGGAAACCAGCTGTGTCACGGTTCCCCAGCCGATGAAGGTCAGAAGGAGCAGGGAGAGCGCCAGGTCTGGCACGTAGCCGAGGGCGATCAACGGAAATATGAAGGCGATCTGCCCGAGCGTGACCATTAATCCTTTGTTACGGTGGGAGCTCATATAAGCAGCGAGAAGAGCGGCGGTCAGAGCGCCCGCGCCCTGGGCAGCATACAGGAGGCTGGTACGCGTGGCAACCAGGGCTTCCGTGTCCGCGGCAGTCTGTAGCACATCCCGCGCCAGGGCCGGGATCTGCTGGATGAGCGGAAACCCGAAGAAACCGACCGAGGCAGACATCAGGATGATGGAAGCCACGAGCGTGTTCCTGCGGATATATGCCAGGCCCTCACGGAACTCCACAGCGAGACTTTTCGGCTCATCCGTCTCCCGTGGGACTTTGTAGCGGGTCTTTGCGATCACCAGCCCGGCGATGACGAACAGGAAGCTGAGTCCGTTTGCCAGGAACACGCTGCCTTCGGTACCGGTGGTGGTCAATAGCGAGGAAGCCGTCAACGGACCGATGACACGCCCCACATTGAAGGCAGTCGTCTGCAGGGCGATGGCACTGGGCAGGGCTTCGCGGCCTGCCAGCTCGATCAACATCGCCTGGCGCGCTGTAATCTCCACGGCACTGGCTGTCCCGAACAGCAGTGCAAACACGGCGATGTGCCAGATTTGAATGTAGCCTGAAAACGTGAGCGCCGCAAGCCCAAGCGCCTGGACCGCCATGACAGCCTGGAAAATGATGACCGTACGGCGCTTGTCCCAGCGTTCGACCAACACTCCTGCAGGCAGAGCCAGCAGGAGTGTTGGGAGGGTTGCGGCAAATCCGATCAACCCCAGGTCGAGCGGGCGGCCTGAGATGCGATACGCCAGATAGGGCTGAACGGTGTTCTGCATCCAGGTGCCAATCACCGATACGAATTGTCCGACCAGGAACAGCACGAAGTCGCGTGAAGCCAGCGCGGGGAAGCGCCGTGTCACGGCTGCAGCCATCCCCGCCATCAGTGGGCTGGGACGACCAGTTCAGGAATGTCGTTGGCAGGGGTGTTGACCAGTGTGCTGACCGGGTAGGCGTTCATCATGTCGGCGGGGAACGGCTGGAGCAACGGTTTCAGCTGCTCGGGGGTCTGCGGCGAGGGATCCAGCCATTTTGCATAATCGCGGGGATGGAGGATCACGGGCATCCGGTCATGGATGATGGCAGTCAATTCATTGGGCTGGGTGGTGATGATCGTGCAGGACTTGATCTGCGAACCATCGGGGCCGCTCCACGAGTCCCAGAGCCCGGCAAAGGCAAAAGGCTTGCGGTCCTTCATGTGGATGAAGAACGGCGTCTTGCCTTTCTTGCCGGGCGAGCTCTTCCACTCGTAAAAGCCATCCGCGAGGACGAGGCAGCGCTTGTATTTGAGACTGCCGCGAAACGCCGGTTTCTCCTCGAGCGTTTCGCCGCGGGCGTTGATCATGCGATTGCCGATGCCGGGGTCTTTCGCCCACATCGGGATCAAGCCCCAGACGAAAAAATCAGCTGTATTCTGGTCGTCGTTGGGGATCGCCAGCACAGGCTGTGTCGGCGCGATATTGAAGCGCGGCGCAAACTGCTGGGGAAAGCTATAGTCCTGAAACGTTTCTTGCAAGTCGGCAGGATTGACAGTCAATGTAAATCGTCCACACATGGTTACTCCTTTATCAATCTTACAGGTGTTAAGGTAGCAGCCCGAAAAGCTGCTATCCCCCAATTCTACTCAAAAAACAGCCCATCACGAAAACAGAGTGAGGACTGGAATTATCTCTTTTTGAGCCGTCTGAAATCGCCATCCCGCACGCTGACGCCGATCGCATCGAGATGCTCCAGGAGCGCCTGCGCATATTTGCGGCTGGTCTTGAAGAGATCGCGCACTTCGCCCAGGGTAATGGTTTCCTTCTGCTGGATCTCCGCCCGTATGCGCTCCACCATGAAATCATAGTCCGCTTTACGAAAGATCACGTCGGGTGAGACGGGGGTCAATTCACCAGCCTCGATCAGGGCGTTCAGCAGCTCTTCGCCGGTTTCCTGTTGCAGCTCCTTCACGCCCGGCGGGCTAAACGGGTTTTGGCTAAATTTCTGCATCAGTGTATTAACTCTGGCCCGCTGGCTGCTGTCGAACTGGATCTCATGTCCGGGCATGGCGATCAAGGCGGAACGCTCAGCCAGCAATCCATCGTGGACGTGTTTATTGAGAATGGCGTTGAAGACGCGTGCCGATAGCTTTAATCTGCTCTTGAGCTCTTCGCGTGGGACCCCGCGCCGCAGGGGATAATTGCTGTGATATGACGCCACGATCTCCGAAATCTTTACATGCATAGTCGTCCAATGTGGCAGGGGAATAACCAGCATATCGCTGTCTGTAAAGGGCGCGCCGTCTTCAAGCGGGATCAGGGTTCCTGCTTCTAACAGCTCTTTCAGGGCGATCTCGGCCGCGGCGGGCTCCAGCCGTGAGCGAGACACGACCTCCCGTAGGCTGGCGGGACCGGTTGCCAGGGCGGCTTCGAATAAGACCTCTGCCGGCGTTCCCTGCGCCAGGGACTCCAGCGATTTCAACACGTTCTCGTCGAAGCGCTTGTGGCGGCCCTTTGGCTGGTGGTCCACGATCGCGCCGCCGCCGAGGGTCTCTCCCGGGGAAGGGCGGCGCAGGATGTAACGATCGCCGCGCACGGTCACGACGGGATCGCGCAGCTCGAGCTGGATCCAGCCTTCTTCGCCGGGCTTCAATTCTTCCTTGCCCAGCAGCCGCAGCGCGCCAATGGTTTCACTCGCACCGACGAAGAATTTCACCGCGCTATTATGCTTGAGCGGCGAGGAACTTTCTGGTAGCAAACGGAAACGGGCATCCACCCGGCGCGAAGCCTGATACTGATCTGGATGGACAAGCACTTCGCCGCGCTGCACGGTATCCGTCCCAATGCCGGATACGTTGACCGCGGTCCTCGAGCCCGGAACGGCTGTCTCTTCCTGCTTCCTGTGCGTTTGCAGCCCGCGGATACGCCCCCTTTGCCCGGAGGGCAGGATCTCGACCTCATCGCCCAGGGAGAGATGCCCATCGAGCAGGGTTCCCGTTACCACCGTGCCAAACCCGCTCATGCTGAAGACGCGGTCGATGGGCAGGCGCGGGCGGTCGAGGTCGGGCCGGGCAGGTTTTGATTCAAGGATAGATTGGAGAGCAGAGAGAAGAGAGTCGAGGCCTGTTTTTGTTTTCGCAGAGACGTGCACGATGGGCGCCTCATCCATTACGGTCCCATTCACAGCGGAGCGAATATCAGCCTCCACTAGGTCGTGCCAGGCAGGATCGGGAGCGAGATCGATTTTTGTGAGAACAATGACTCCAGCCGGGATCTGTAACAGATCCAAAATCGCAAGGTGCTCCCGGGTTTGCGGCATGACGCCTTCGTCGGCGGCGATGACCAGCAGGGCTGCGTCGATCCCGCCGACGCCTGCCAGCATGTTCTCTATAAAGTCCCGATGACCGGGCACGTCCACGATGCCTACATCCTCGCCACTCAGAAGGGTGAGCCAGCCGAAGCCGAGCTCAATCGTCATCTCGCGCTGTTGTTCTTCCTTGAGCCGGTCGGGATGCGTTCCGGTCAGTGCAGCGACGAGCGTGGACTTGCCATGGTCGACATGACCCGCGGTTCCAATGACGCGCATATTCGTAAGCGGAGTCAAGGTCTGAAGACGTTGACTCCTTGTTTAACGAGCCTTTCTGCTATTCACTTTCTTGCCATGCCCCATAATCCGCTCGTACGCGGATAGCCACTCGTGGGCGACATTCATTAATTCCTGTAGCTGCTGCTCGGTGGCATCGGCTGTCTGGTGCATCTGATCCTGGATGATTTGTATCGCTTCATCCAGCGGCGGGATGCGCTCTTCCAGTTTCTGCAGGGCGCGGTTGAGATCCTTCGCTCCCTCGTTTTGGGAAAGGGTATGACCAATCCAGCGTTTCTGATCGTCTGCCTTGAAGGTCACCCATTCCTGCCGCAGGCGGTCCTCAGAAAGCCTTTGCATCTCGGTCACTTCGCTGATGCGCCGTTCCAGCCGGACATTGAGCTCATTGTAGGCCTCCTGGGCACGCTTGGCGTTGCGCAGCATCTCCTCCAACGCCTGCACCTGGGTATCGAAGGTTTGCGTGTGGATGGTGATGGAGTCAAATCGTTGCTTCCATTCCTTGTACATACGCTCACGATCCAGATGCGCAAGGGATTGCTGATCGATAAATGCGTTTTGTGCGGCTTTTCGGTCTGCCTCCGAATTGAGAAGCTCCTTGATGCGGTTGTCCATGTTGCGCCAGCTATCGGCATTCAGGTCGGCTTTTGCCTTGGCTTCTTCGATGCGCTTGCGCAGCGCTGCAATTTCACCCTGCAGATCTGCTACGCGCTTGGCTTCCTGTTTGCGGTTTTCGTCGAAGGCATGCTGGACAATCGTGGCTTCCTCGGCAGCCCGTTTGGCGGCTTCGATGGGCGGCTTCAATTCCTGAATCTCCTGGCGCAAACGGTTTTCCTCCAGCACGCGTGCTTTGAGGTCGCGCTTGATCGGCGGGAACTCGCTGTCCATTGTCTCGCGCAGCTCATTCAGCACTTTCAGGATAGGCTCGAAATCTTTCTGGTGGCGCGTCGTGAGTTCCTTTTCGCGGGTCACATGTCTTTTCTCGATGGCATCGATCGCCTTGTTCATGTCTTCGCGTTGCTTCTTAAAAATAGCATCGAACTGGTCGAGACGCGAGGCTGTGTTGGCGATATCGGCAATCTGTTTGGGAAGCGGCTTGACCTGCTTGGCTACCGTGTCGATCTTTCCCTCCAGCGCGGCCATCCGTTCTTCCAGCGTGCTCATCGCTGCTTTTGTCTTACGGTGTTCTTCGTCCAGCCACTCGATGCGTTTGACGAGCTGTTCAAATTCCATGACTTCCTCCGGAAGATAACACTTCGGGTTGGATTATACCGCTACGGTAGAAGGCGGGTTTAGCGCCCAAGCTGCTCAAACATCAGGGGTAGGTCCGCAAGGAAGACTTGAAGAACCTGCGGGAAGAGTCCCAGGATGAACAAGCCCGCAATTCCCAGGGCGAGCATCGCCATCTGGAGGATGTTCTCCCGCGGACCCCAGCTAGTATAGTCCTCTGCCATGCTGATGACCGCCAGTGAGCGGAAGCTGCTGGTCAGCAAGCCGACGATGCCGATTCCCATCCAGAGCGCCGCGCTGAGCGAGACACGGGAGAGCCCATCCCAGAGAGCCAGCCGCGCCGGGAAGCCAGCGAGCAGTGGGAAGGCGCCGGTGGAAAGGGATGCGATGATCATCCCCGCGCCGGCGAGGGGCAGACTGCGCAGGATTCCTTGCCCGTCGCGGAATCGCATCGATTCGGCGTTTTCGCGGATGATCGCCAGGGAGAGCGCCCAGACGGCGAGCCCCAGGGCGCGAGCCGGAATGAGCAGGAACAGGATGGGAATGCCCAGCCGCGAATCAAGGCTGAGCGCCAGAAGGGAAAAGCCCGTCTCGGCGATCGTGCCATACGCCATGATGCGGCCGAAATGGCGCTGGAAGGCGGCAAATAGCCCGCCTGTCACCACCATGAGCAAGCCCACGTAACGGAGGGCGAGCGTCAGCTCTTCCGATGCCCGCAGCCAGGAGTAGCGGTCCAGAAACCCTGCTCCGAAGATAATTGTCATCGTCGGCAGGATCCACAGGAGGAAGCCTACGCTGTAAGGAGAAGTCTCCTCCAGCAGCATGGGGATCCAGCTGTAGAGCGGAAAGATCGCGAGCAGAAAGGCGAACCCCAACCCTAGCATCGCAGCCGATTGGGAAGCCAGTGCCAGGTCACCGGGACTCGCTTCCACACCCGTAAGCAGCCACCCTGCGGCCAGAATAAAAGGCATGGCAAGGGTCTGGTAGATCAGGAAACGGACGATGCCTCTGCCCGGCGGCCTGTACAGCGAGGTCAGCATCGGAACCGCGAGCAGGACCGCCATTTCGATGAAGAGAGCGGCGTAGAGGAAAGGCTCCACCGCGATAGAGGCAACCATCAATGCAATGATCATGAACCCGCTGGGGACAATGCGCGTCGCCCGCATCGAGGCTTCGGCGCCAAAGAACCAGAGCGCCGCCGCGCCATAGATCACAGCCAGAAGCGATCCCTCCGTTGGCTGGATGCGGAGCACGCGCCCGAGGACGGTCAGCGCGGATTCGATTTCGAGCGAATACGGTCCCAGCGTAAGCGCCACATCAATGGGGACGAACTGGGCTGCGAGCGCCAGCGCGACTGCCACGCTGCCGCCCAGCACGCTCAAGATGCGCGGGTTATGGATGAAAAGGAGAAAAATGCCGAAGAGGAATGGCAGGATGATCCAGAGGGTCGCCGCGTTCATGTGGAACCCGGTTCCCGTGCATTCGAGGCGATCAGGAGATAGGCGCCCGCCAGGGCAAGTCCAAGATTGATCGCGGCGAGCAGGGCAGCCACCAGCACCGATCCTTCTACCGCCGCATACAGGATCTCAAAGCCCGAGAGCACCGTGATCAGCCCTATGGTCACGCGCAAAATGTGGGCACTCATTCCCAGATTGAGTAAACCCATGCCTATCAAAAGCAGGGCGCCATTCGTCACGGGAAAGCCTGCATCTGCCATGATTGTGTCCACGGCGGGGGTCGCGACTGCCATGAGGAGCAGGACCATGGCGGCTGCGAATAACCGAAAGAGCCCTCCGCCCGAGCGGGAGAATGGGTCGCCGGCTTCCTCGATCGCGAGGCCTGAGCGCGTCATCCCCAGGATCGCAGCCGCCATCCAACCTGCCACTACCTTCACCGCTGCCATGCCCAGCGGCCAGTGCTGAAGCGTCAGCACAAACATCCCCAGGAATTGAACCGCCAGGAGTATTATGCTCCAGCGCCAGTCCCGGACGAGGAGCAAGCCCGTCGTTGTGATCACGATCACGAGAACGGCGATCCAGGCAACCGCGAGAGACATCGATCAGGGATTCCCTTGAACAAAGAAGGAGACGAAAAGAGCCAGGAAGAGCAGTGTCCACATGATCCCGCTCTCCCCTTCCAGCACATTTGAAATACCCGTGCTGACCCGCCCAAGCCGGCGATAGAGGGTCCAGACAGCCCCGTATACAAGATCGAGCCACGAGGAGCTCGCCGGCTGCACCCAGTGCGCGCGGACCGGGTTCAGGATGCGCAGGCGCGGCGTCATCCAAATGAATCCGGCGGTCAGAAGCAGGACGAGAATGCCCACGAACCAGCTGCCGAGCTGCAGGCTGCCGCTCCAGCCATACAGGCCGAGTAATAAGAGGATCCCGAGCAGCAGACCGATCCCGATAGGGTAGACATTCCTTGCCCAGATAGGCGCTTCTTCATTGAAAGCCCGCGTGGCAACGCGCTGGCTGTGACGCAAGAAGCCAGCAACCAGCATGGCGTGCGCCGCGATCAAGAAGGGCCACGCCAGCCAGCCGAGCAGCGGCGTCACACCGACTCGCGTCCACCCGGTCGCGGTGAGCGAGAAAGGCAAGGCGGAGATCCCCCACGCCCCGATCCACAGGGCGCGTGATAGCCACCGGTTTTGCTCGGAGGAGAGGAACAATGCGCCGCCCGCCAGCACAATCGCACAGCCCCAGGCTGCTGCGCCCATCGGGTTGACGCGCAATGCTGCAGCCACTGCCAGGGAGCCCATCCCAATGATCCAGAATGCCCGGCCGGTCAGCTCGTCCGGGGCGCGCAGCCACATCCAGCCGCCATAGAGCGCAGCCAGCGAGACAAGGATCAACAGATAAGGCGTCAGGCCCGAGGTCAGACTGGTGGAAGGCACGCGTGCCAGCAGGATCAGGCTGGAGGCAACCGAGATCATCCGCAAGCCCGTGCCAAAGCCGCGCCGCAGCGCCGACTCGCTGGGAAAGGGAAGATGAAGCGGCAGCACCCCGATGCGCAACGCGGCTGCCAGCAGCAGATACAGACCCGCCTCAGGGGGCGCCTGCCGGAAGTCCAGGGGATGTCCGGCAGCGGTGCTGACCATCCCCGCCCATAACAGCACCAGGATGCCTGCGGCACGTGACGAGAAGGCGACCACCGCACGTTCGCTCAATTGAGGATTCTCCAGCACGCGCATCTGCACGCTCAGCTCGATCAAGTCGATGGCAGCCCAGATCAAGACAAGGGTCAGCGGGTTATCGGCAACCACCGCCAGGACGCCGAGCGAGGTGAGGATGAGGAGTCCGATCCAGTTGACCGGCACGGGAAAGTTGCTGCGTACGACGGCAGTGATGATGACGGCCAGACACAGAGTGGTCAGGCTGAGGGCAAATACCCAGGCAATCTCATCGCCCACGAACGTGGGTGACTGGGAAAACAGCACCGCCGGCTCCCAGGCAGGGAACCGGAGCGTCATCGGCATCTGCAGCTGCCAGGCAAGGACGCTGATCCATCCCAGAAGCGCCCCGCCGGTGGCAATCAGCCAGCTATAGCGCAGACCCAGCGTGGTGAATTGCAGGACGAGCAGGACAATTGCCGTCAGGAACAGCGTTATGACCGTGATGAGAATCAACATGCGTTGATAATTTTATCAGGTTTGCCTTTTTCACCTCTCTGCGGCATAGGAGGTGAGCGGGGTGTGCAGGCCTGTCTCTTTATTGTAGAATCGCATTCATGCGGCTCGCATGGCTGAAGATTTTGCCCCTGATAGGCATCCTCATTTCCTCCTGTGGTATTCAACCCGGCGTCGCTTCCGGCTCCGTACTCCCTTCTCCCACCCCCTTCCAACCCCTGACCGGAAACGTTGTCGACCCTCCCTACGGGGAGGCTGCGCCCACGCCCGTCTACCTGCCGTCGGTGACTCCTGTGCCCCCGATGCCAGCAGGGGAAGTCATTTTGCCCGACTCCCTCCCCGAGAATGCCAGTGTTCCCGCGTTCACCCTGCCGACAAACCTCAATCCTTTTACCGGCTTACCGCCCTCGGACCCAGCCTTGATGGACCGCCGTCCCCTGGCGATCAAGGTGGCGAACTATCCGCGCTACATCCGACCGCAGTCCGGGCTGACGCTGGCAGATAACGTGTATGAGTACTATATCGAAGAAGGCTTGACGCGGTTTATTGCCATCTTCTATGGCAACGACTCCGAGTGGGTGGGGCCAGTCCGCTCCGGGCGTTACTTCGACGAGCACATCCAGCGCATGTATCATGCATTCCTCGTCTTCAAATTTGCAGACCCGCGTGTGCTCACGCATCTGGAAACGACGAGCGATCTAGCCCCGTTTCTGGTGCTGCCGACCATCGGGTCCTGTCCTCCCTTTCGTATAATGGAGTCACGTGACCTGGAAGACTACAATAACTCCTACTTCAATACCACGCGCTGGCGGGAGTGTGCAGACGAGAAGGGATTGGACGACCAGCGCCAGGCCATCCGCAATGGGTTTTTCAACGAGAACCTGCTCAGCTCTGGATTGCTCGGAACCCAGATGTTCACCTATTACTCGGTGGACTCATATCACTACTGGCAGTACAACCCCGATACGAAGCAGTACATCCGCTTCCAGGAAACGGGCGATATTCGCAACGGTAAAGAGGAAAGCTACCAGGTGATGACGGATGCAGCCACTGGCCTGGAGGTGCAGGCAGCGAACGTCGTCTTTCTGCTCGCGCATCACGCCTTCTCCAACACATTCGATGAAGAAGATGAGGTCTACCAGATCGACCTGACGGACTCCGGGGAGGCATATGTTTTCCGCGATGGCATCGGCATCCTGGCGCGCTGGTCACGGACCAATGAAGACCAACCGCTCCTGCTGACCACCCATGCCGGCTTACCGATCTTCCTCCGTCCGGGCATTACATTTTATGAGGTACTGGGCGCCGCCTCGTATATAGATCAGGATGCCGGGGAATGGCACTTTCACCACGAAACACCGTGAAAAAGAAAAGGCACTTCGTCCTGGTGATACAATACCTTCCACGAGGCAGCCATGACTCTTGATCCCACCTTCGTCAGCAATCTCATCCTCGTCCTGACCGGCTTCGGCGGGGCGTTCCTGGCGGCGCTCTGGATCTCGCTCGTGATCTGGACGTACCGTGACATTCGGACGCGGGCGCGTGACCCGTTGGTGCAAACGCTCGCCACACTGCTTGTGGCGGTGCTCAACCTGCCCGGGATTCTGGTGTACCTGATCCTGCGCCCGCCGCGCACCCTGGAAGAGGAATACCAGCGGACGCTGGAGGAGGAGGCTTTGCTCCAGGCGCTCGAGGATCTGCCGCTTTGCCCGGGCTGTGAGCGGCGCGTGAAGGACGAGTGGCAAGTCTGCCCGAACTGTCATACCAAGCTCAAGAAGAGCTGTGAAAACTGCAGCCGGCTGATGGAGCTGCCCTGGAATATCTGTCCTTATTGTGGCACACCCGCGGCCGGGATGCGACGGGATGCCTCCACCAGCGTGGACGATGCCCTGCGCAGCCTCCGGCTCAACGACGAGCCGGAGGAAGTCAAGGTTGAGGAAAACACGTAGTGACCACCTGCGTCGTCACTACGTGTTTTGTTAATGGTATGGACCGTCCCGAAGGTTTTTTCGCACAACAAGCCTGACTCACGCCAACCCTCGGGACGTTTTGGTAAGGTGAGTTTTTCATTGAAAATGAAAATCGAATCGATCACTCTTCACCATCTCTCCATGCCGCTGGTCGCGCCGTTCGAGACGTCCTTCGGGCGCGAGACAGAACGTGAATGTATTCTGATCACGCTGCATGCCGATGGTCTCACCGGCTACGGGGAGTGTGTTGCCAGCCGCGATCCGGGGTACAGTTACGAGACCACCGGGACCGCCTGGCATGTTCTGAAGGACTTCATCGCGCCGCTGATTCTTGGCAGGGAGCTTCAAGACGCGCAGGACTTTCAACGACTGGTGGCAGGGATCCGCGGGCACCACCTGGCAAAGGCAGGCATCGAGATGGCTCTCTGGGACCTGCTCGGCAAGCGGCTCGGCAAGTCGTTGAGGGAAATGCTCGGCGGGACCCGCGAGCGGGTTGACGTGGGCGTCTCGATCGGCATCCAGGAGTCTGCTTCGGCGCTGGTGCGCACGGTCGAGTCGTATCTTGAGCAAGGCTATCGCCGCATCAAGATCAAGATCAAACCGGGGCGTGAGATCGAAGAGACCTCGGCTGTACGTAGAGCCTATCCCGACCTGCGCCTGCAAGTCGATGCCAACTCGGCGTATACTCTCGAAACAGCGGCAGTGCTCAAGCCTCTCGATGAGCTGAATTTGTTGTTGATCGAACAGCCTCTGTATGAGGACGACATCTGGGATCATCGCAAATTGCAGGCGGAGCTCCAGACGCCGATCTGCCTGGATGAGAGCATTGTCTCCCCCCGCCACGCGCGCTACGCCCTGGAGATGGAAGCCTGCCGGGTCATCAACATCAAGCCGGCGCGAGTCGGTGGCTTGAGCCAGGGCATTGCCATCCATGATCACTGCCGCGAACGAGACGTGCCGGTCTGGTGTGGGGGTATGCTCGAGACGGGCGTGGGGCGCGCTTCCAACCTGGCGATCGCCTCGTTGCCCGGTTTTGTACTGCCCGGCGATATCTCCGCCTCCGACCGCTACTACCAGCGCGACATCACGAACGAACGCTTCTTGTTGAATGAAGACAGCACCATTGACATCCCCGCCGCGCCCGGGCTCGGGATCACCATTGATAAGGGCGCCCTCAAGCAATTCACTCTCTCCGAGATTGCCCTCCGAGCCGAATAGTATAATCGTGGCGTGATGCCCTCATTCAGTGTCATTGCGAGCCGTCCCGCGCGGAGCCGCTGCTCGTTGCGGCGTAGTCGAAGGATGGCGAAGCAATCTCCTCTTAAGCTTCTGACCTATATCATTGTAACTAATCTTTTCTTCTCCGCCTGCAGCCCTCCCGCTCCCACCAACACTCCACCCATCGTACAAGAACCTCCTCCCGTACAGTCATCCCTTCAAATCAACACCGCCACGCCGACGCCCGAAGCTGTGATCATTCACGAGTCGGTTTCCTGGGTATATGCCCTCGTGGCTCCCTTCCCCACCGTCACCGATGGCGTGACCTTTGATGAATTGCAGCGCCAATGGACGGAAGGAATTGCACCTTCTGCTTTTGAAGGCCCTCCGTTGTTGATGGACGAATCCGTCCTCGCTACACTCAGCGCCCTGTGGGGTGACCCCGCAGCAGATGCGGTCGAAGTCGTGGCTGCCGATCAGCTTCTGGACACTGCCTGGTCCGAGATGCCATCGTGGGCGATTGTCCCGTTCGAGCAGCTGGAGCCACGGTGGAAGGTGCTGACGGTGGATGGGCAGTCTCCTATCCGCAAGGGTTTCGACCTCGCAACATATCCTCTCGTCGCCAACATCACGCTCCAATCTTCAAGCGATATTCAATCCTCCGTCTTCAGCCTGCCGCCATCCAACTATGATGCTTCCCGATTGACGACCGTTATCATGACCGGGGTCACGGCGCTGGTCCGCGCCACCGCGTTTACGATGGAGCTCAAGGGAGTCACCTATCCTGGCGAGCGCGTCCGTGACCTGCTGCGCGAGGCGGACATCGCGCATATCAGCAACGAGATCCCCTTCTTCACCGGCTGTACCTTTCCGAAGCCGAACCAGGCCATGCTCGTCTTCTGCAGCGATCCCAAGTACATCGACCTGCTCACCGACATCGGCGCGGACGTCATCGAGCTGACCGGCAATCATTTTGCCGACCGCGGTGCCGCCGGCATGCGAGAAACGATTGAGATCTATCAGGCACACGGACTTCCCTATTTCGGCGGCGGGCTGGATTTGCAGGATGCGCTCAAGCCAGCCCTTTTTGAGGTCAACGGCAACAAGATCGCCTTCATCGGCTGCAATAAGCCGGATGTCGGGCGCTTCCCCACGGCAACCGAGTTTCAGCCCGGCGCGGCGCCCTGCGATTTCGAGTACCTGGCAGGGATGATCGGCAGCCTGCGAGCCGAAGGCTATGTGGTCATCTCCACCTTCCAGTGGAACGAGAGTTATGACTCGCGCCCCAGCCCACAGCAGATGCGCGACTTCCGCCTGATGGCAGACTCCGGCGCCTCGATTGTCAGCGGCAGCCAGGCGCATTATCCGCAAATGATGGAGTTCCATGGGAATGCTTTCATCCACTATGGACTGGGCAACCTGTTCTTCGACCAGATGGGGGACCAGGACTGGATGCCGAGCGGCATCCGGCGTGAATTCATCGACCGGTATGTCATCTACAACGGGAGATTGATCAGCGTCGAATTGGTCACCGCTATGCTGGAGGACTACGCACGCCCGCGCCTGATGACGGAGCAGGAGCGCCTCGGCTTTCTTCAGGATTATTTTTTCTACAGCGGCTGGATACCCCTCAGTCCCACCCTCACGCCGACGGTCACCCCGACCCTGACCCCGATGTCCGTCCCGCCCTTCGCTGGGACACCGACGCCCTGACAGCCCAATAAGGAGCACACATGACAATCCACGATATATCACTTACGCTCTCGCCCCATCTCCCCACCTGGCCCGGTGATCCGGGTCTCGAGCTCGAGCAGTTCGAATCGATGGACAAGGGCTCGCATGTCAATGTGACGAAGATCAGCACCAGCGTGCATGTCGGCACACACGTCGATGCACCGCATCACTTCCTCAACGACGGTCGCACCGTAGAGCAGCTTTCCCTCGATGTATTGAACGGTCCCTGTTACGTCCTGCAACTGCCGGATGGGATCGAGGCGATCACCGCCGACGTCCTCGAGCGGACCGAGATCAGCCGCGAGATGGAACGCGTGCTCTTCGGCACGCGCAACTCACACCTCTGGGCGAGGGGTGAGGCAGAGTTCCAGAAGGATTTCGTTGCCATTACCGAAGACGGCGCCGAGTGGCTCGTGGAGCGCGGGGTCAAGCTTGTCGGCGTGGACTATCTCTCGGTGGCGCCGTTTGGCGATTCAGATCCGACCCACAAAGTATTGCTCCGGGCAGGAGTGGTCATCGTGGAGGGACTGGATCTCTCGAAGATCGTCCGCGGCTTTTACACGCTGCACTGCCTGCCTCTCAAGATCGCCGGCTGCGACGGCGCCCCCGCCCGGGCAATTCTGATCGAGGCGTAAAACACAGCCTAAAGCCCCGCGGGTCGAGTAGAGCAGGTGATCTTCCTGTTCGTACCGAGACCACCTGTAGATTTCTAATCAAAATAAATATTCAAATCCGAACAATCGAACCGGTTGCCGCAGTTGGGACAGGTCACTTTGCAGTTCCTCTCGTACATCTCATGCCCACAGCGGTCACAGATATAAATACGCTGCCCGCTCCAGTGGATAGGCTTGAGCAGAGCGGGGTTGAAGTCGTCGAGCTTATCCGGGCCCAGTCGCTTGAGCTCATTGATTGCTGCTTCTGCATCCCGGCGTAAGCGCTCTACCTCGATACCTCTGCAAACGTCCGGCCAGCCGTTCAGCCATCGCTGGCTCCGGATGTAAACTTTGACCGCGCCGTTGTAATTCCGGCGGGTGATGTGCAGGTAAACCACTGCCAACTGCAGGATGCCGCGGTACAGGTCCCGCGCCGGCCCCGGTTCGGCATTCCAGGCGTCCTCCAGTGCTTCATGCGCCTCGAAATACTCGCGGGCATTGAACAGGCGAATGCCTTCCGCAGCGCGGGGATGCAGCGGCGCATGGCATGCCTGGTCAGCTCGCTCATTCATCGGCGGCAATCTCCGAAGTGACAGCAGTTATTAAATCAGTCATGAGGAGGGTGTCTGCAATTATAGTCGTAATGGTAAAATCTCTCTTCTTATGACGCGCTCGCTTCTCGGTAATAAACATGTCGTCCTGTTTCTTGCCTTGCTAGCACTGGGGGCATTGACAGTCCTTGCCACCAGCCTGGAGGAAGTTCCCTTCCGCGATGCGCAGCGCTTTGCCCTCGAGGAAGCAGAAGAGTCCGAGCCCGCTCCGGCACTGGCTCAGGACTGGCAGCAAGCCCCTGTTGACGATAACTTCCTGGTCCTGCTCCTGGTCCTGCTGGTCGCCGGCTTGATCGTCATCGTATTGTCCCCCGATATGCGCAAACAGATGCTCAAGATATTGCCGCGTGTGGCGTTTGCGGTCGCAACGGTGCTATTTCTGATCCACAATTATGGCGACCGGCTGTTTGCCCCGGAGCCTGAGCCTGTCGGCGGCGGCTCGCCGGCAGCCGGCGCGAATATCTCAACGCCCGTTTTCGAGCCGCCGGAGGTCGCTTCGTCGTTTTCCTACCTGGTCATTTTCGGGGTGGCGCTCTTCTGGCTGGTCCTGATCTGGATGGGGTATCGCGCCTGGAAAAAGTACAGCCTGCAGAAAAGTTATGCTCCCCTCGAGGAGTTTGCCCGTATCGCGCGCTCCTCGCTAGAGGAACTGTCCGCGGGACAAAACTCGAGCGATGTGATCATCAACTGCTACCTGCGCATGAGCGACGTGGTATCGGACAGGCGCCGCCTGGAGCGCGCCCCGGCGATGACGCCACATGAGTTCGCGGTGCGGCTGGAGCAGGCTGGCCTACCTGGCGATGCAGTCAAGCGGCTGACGCGCCTCTTCGAGGCAGTGCGCTATGGAGATCGCAAGTCGGGACCGAAGGACATCAATGAGGCGGTGAGCTGCCTCAACACGATCTTGCACTATTGCGGGGAACCCGTATGATCGCCCTCACGCCGCAGACCCGCCGGCTGCTGATCGTGATCGGCCTCGTGCTGATTACCGGGTTGTCAGCCTACCTTCTGCGCGGTGCCATTTACCGGCTGATCGTGATCCCATCCGCGTTTATCGCCTGGAATTTGAACATATGGTATCGCTCGCTCTCGCAGGACATCTGGTGGTGGATCATTGTCGTCCTCGTGCTATTCATCCTGTCCTATAGCCTGACGCCACAAATCCGCCTGCCGCAGCGCGAAGAAGCAAAAGCCGATCCCCCGCAGGGACAGGTGGAGAGCCTGGCCCTGGCGTTGCAAAAAGCGGAGCGAGGAATTTATTTCAAATGGCTGGTTGCAAACCGCCTGGGCAAGCTGGCATACCAGATGTTGATCCAGCGCGAGCACGGCCGGCCGCGTTCGCTGCTTGCTCCGCTGGTAGGGCCCGACTGGCAGCCCACGCCGGAGCTGCAAACATATCTTGAAACGGGCTTGCACGGTTCGTTCACGGATTTTCCGCAGGAGAAGCGCTTGGGTCCGCCGCCGAAGACGCCGCTCGATCTGGACGTCCGGGAGGCGGTCGAGTTTCTCGAAGCCAGGATGCACAACGGCAGCCGCAAATGAAGGCAGGAAACAGAGGAGTTCACATTGACTGATATCTCACAAGTCTCATCCATCAGCCGGCAGGTCATTGCCGAGGTGGAGCGCGCCGTGGTCGGCAAACGCTCCCTGCTCGAAATGATGATGGCCTCGGTGCTGGCGGGCGGCCATGTCCTCCTGGAGGACTTCCCCGGCCTGGGGAAGACGCTCGTGGCGCGCAGCTTCGCGAAAGTCCTCGGACTGTCCTTCAAGCGCATCCAGTTCACGCCCGATCTCCTGCCGGGCGATATCACCGGCGGGTACATTTACAACCGCACCAAGAGTGAATTCGAGCTGCGCCAGGGACCGGTCTTCGCCAATATCGTCCTCGCCGACGAGATCAACCGCGCCTCGCCCAAGACCCAGTCTGCTCTGCTGGAGGCGATGCAGGAAGGCCAGGTTACGATCGAAGGCGAGACCCTGCCACTGCCGGTTCCCTTTCTTGTGCTTGCGACGCAAAATCCGATAGAGTATGAGGGCACGTTCCCGCTGCCGGAGGCGCAGCTCGACCGCTTCATGCTGAAGCTGAGCGTCGGGTATCCAACCATGGAAGAGGAGAAGCTGATCCTGCGCCGCCGCCGTGAGCGCCGCCAGGATGAGGTCATGCTGCGCGATATCACCACCGCCGAACAGCTGCTCGAGATGCGCGAGTGCGTCGAGACCGTGCACGTAAATACAGATCTCGAAAGCTACATCGCTTCGCTGGTGCATGCCACGCGCATCGACCGCCGCGTCTCGGTGGGCGCCAGCCCGCGCGGCTCGCTGGCGTTCCTCAAGATGGCGCGGGCCAACGCCGCCATCGAAAACCGCGACTTCATCACGCCCGACGATATCAAGCGTTACGCCATCCCGGTGCTGGGTCATCGCGTGATCCTGCAGCCCGAGTACTGGATGTCGCGCCAGGTCTCCGACGACGTGATCCGTGAGACCCTCGATAAAACCCCGGTGCCGGTGGTGCGGTAAGCCTTCACCCCCAGCTTTCCATGTCCCGTTCTGTCCTCTTAAGCCTCCTCACGTATCTGCTGCTCCTGGCAGGCATTGTCCTCGTGCAGGGGGAGCTGATCGCCCTGGCGCTGCCTCTGGTCGCCTATCTGCTGATCGGATACCTGCAGGCGCCCGAGCAGGTAGGAGTTGAA
>DATHTH010000018.1:0-4075 GCA_035463495.1 Anaerolineales bacterium
CAAGCACTGGTCGGTTCTGTTTGGCAATATTGCCCTGGAGGTCGTCCTGATCATTGCCCTGATCGTGATATCCATTGCCCTTGCTCCACTTGTGGCGTTTCCCACGGTGCCGCTTGGTTTTGTCCTCGTGCTCGTGCCGCTGGTCGGCATGGTCCGCGACGTACTGCTCTGGTACAACCGCCAGTATATCGTGACCAACCGGCGCGTGATCCAGACGTCCGGTGTGTTCAGCAAGGATGTTGTGGATTCCTCCCTCGAGAAGGTCAACGATGTGAAATTGAGCCAGTCGTTCTGGGGCAGGCTTTTTGATTATGGGGATATCGAGATTTTGACTGCCAGTGAGGTGGGCGCAAATGTCTTCAGAAGCATCGGTAACCCCATCCGGTTCAAGACCGCGATGCTGAATGCCAAGGAGCGGCTCGAGTTTGGCAGCGAGGTGGCTGTGCAAGGTAGCGCCATAGCCGACATTCCCTCCCTGATCGCCCGGTTAGACGACCTGCGCAAGAAAGGCTTGATCTCCGAAGCGGAGTTTCAACAGAAAAAGACGGAATTACTGGCCAAGATGTAAATTTTTTCGAACAGTGAAGGGCGCGAAGATCGCTAAGCCAGCCGATTTTCGCGCCCTTTGATTTAAAGAAGCTTTGTGCCCCTTCGTGTCATTTCGACACACCCTCCCGGGTAGTCAATGCAAGCCTTTGTGTTAAAAACTCGGTTATACTTCGTTCGCTAAAATGACAGACCATATTCGAAATTTTTGTATCATCGCCCATGTCGACCATGGCAAATCTACGCTTGCTGACCGCCTGTTACAGCTCACCGGCGCGATCTCAGAACGCGACATGACCGAGCAGGTGCTCGACAGCATGGACCTCGAGCGCGAGAAAGGTGTGACTATCAAAGCCTCCGCGGTGCGCATGTATTACACGGCGAACGATGGCGAAAAATACGAGATCAACCTGATCGATACGCCCGGTCACGTGGACTTCGGTTACGAGGTCAGCCGCGCGCTGAAGGCATGTGAAGGCGCGGTGCTGGTGGTGGATGCCACGCAGGGTATCGAAGCGCAGACACTGGCGAACCTCTACCAGGCGCTCGAGGCGGACCTGACGATTATCCCGGTGATCAACAAAATCGACCTGCCCTCCGCGCGCCCGGATGAAGTTGCCGAGGACGTGGGCAGCCTGCTGGGGATCGATCCGCTGGAGGTCATTCAGGTCTCGGCGAAGGAGGGCGTCAACGTGGACCAGATCCTCGAGGCGATCGTGACCCGCATCCCGCCGCCGAAGGACGCAGATGACATCCCACTGCGCGCGCTGATCTTCGATTCGCATTATGATCCCTACAAGGGTGTGATCGCTTATGTGCGGGTCATGGAAGGCTCTCTTAAGGCGACCGATATCCTGCGAATGTTTGCAACGAAAGTAGACATGCGTCCTGTGGAAATCGGCATCTTTGCACCCGGCATGAAGCCTGTCAAATCGCTGGGATCAGGCGAGGTTGGCTATATTGCCACAGGCTTCAAAACCGTCCATGAGTGTCGCGTGGGAGATACGGTCACGAGCGCGGCGAATCCCGCTGCAGGACCTCTACCCGGATATCGCAACCCGAAGCCGATGGTCTTCGCGGGTATCTATCCTGTGGATGCCGATGATTACACCGACCTGCGCGAGGCGCTGGATAAGCTGCAACTTAACGATGCCTCATTGACGTTCCAGCCCGAAACATCCCAGGCGCTCGGGTTTGGCTTCCGCGCCGGTTTCCTGGGTCTCTTTCATATGGAGATCATCCAGGAGCGCATCGAGCGCGAATATGACCTGGACGTGCTTTTCACTGCGCCGTCCGTGGAATACGAAGTGGTGATGTACGACGGTGAAACGATCCCCGTTGACTCGCCTGCAGAGCTACCCGATGAATCAAAAGTCGCTGAGATCCGCGAGCCATGGATGAACATCGAGATCATCACGCCAACTGATTACTACGGTCCCATCATGGAGCTGGTAACCAAGCGTCGCGGTATCTTCAAGCAGCAGGAATATCCTGCGCCGCACCGTGTGCAGCTCGACTATGAAATCCCGCTCTCCGAGATTATTGTGGATTTCTTCGACGATCTCAAATCGCGGACCAAAGGGTACGCTTCATTGGACTATCAGTTCCTGGAGTATCGCCCGGATGAATTACAGAAACTGGAAATCCTTGTCAACGGCGAGCCGGTGGATGCGCTGGCAACCATTGTCCACCAAAAGGACGCTTTTCACAAAGGCCAGCGCCTCATTACCAAGCTCAAGGAGCTGATCCCACGTCAGCTATATGATGTTGCCATCCAGGCGGCGGCGGGCGGGCGCATCATCTCACGCGCTAACGTCAAGGCGACGCGTAAGGACGTGCTCGCAAAATGCTACGGCGGCGATATCACCCGCAAGAAGAAGCTGCTCGAGAAGCAAAAGAAGGGTAAGAAACGCTTGAAGATGGTTGGGAATGTCGAGATCCCGCAGGACGCCTTCATGGCTGTGCTGAAACTGGATGAGGAATAATTAAACACAAAGGACACGAAGTGCACAAAGGAAAATCTGTGGAGATGCGACTTGCTCGTCACCCGTCCCACCTTAGAGTCCTTTGTGTCCTTCGTGTTTAAACAGGATTCGTTCATGAAAGATATTAAACGCTGGCTGCCCGGGGCGGTGATCAGCCTGTTATTGATTGCCGCCATTCTGTATTTCGTGGACCTGGGCGCGATGATGGATGCTATCCGCAACGCGAATTATGCGCTGCTGGGAGTCGCGCTGGCAATCGGCTTCCTGTGGATGGCTGTCCGTGCCCAGGTCTGGCGAACTCTCCTGCGCAATCGGGCATCATATACGGATGTTTTCTTTACGGTTGGCGAAGGGTACTTGCTGAACAACTTCCTGCCGTTCCGGCTGGGAGAGATCGGGCGCGCTTTTTTGCTCAGCCGCAAATCCGACATGTCATTCATGGAAATCCTGCCGACCATCGTTATCGAACGCGCCATGGACCTGGGATTCTCGGCCATCATCCTTCTGGCAGCCATCCCCTTTGTCGTCGGCGCAGAGGGGGCGGAGCAGATTGGTATTGTCGTCGGAATCGTGATCCTGATCGCTTTCGTAATACTCTATTTGCTGGCTCGTTACAATCAGTGGGCGTTGGATCTCTTCCATCGGTTGAGCGCGCGCTGGCCCACCCTGCAACGTACAGGCGGAAGCTTTCTCGAGGCGTTTTTTCTCGGGCTCGGTGTATTGAAGGATGGTTGGCTGTTCGTCCGCTTTTTGTTCTGGATGACGCTCAACTGGGGCATTGCAATCGTCTCCTACTATCTCATCATACGGGCATTCTTCCCGGAAGCACAGCTGGTGTGGGGAATGTTCGGGCTGGGAGGGGCTGCGTTCGGCGGCGCGATCCCTTCTTTGCCGGGGGCCGTAGGCACCTTCGAAGGCGCGTTTGGCGGCGCCATTACACTGCTGACGGGCGACGAGTCGACAGCCCTGGCAGTCGCGTTGACCGGGCGGTTCTATAACTATCTCAATAGCGGTGTGATCGGCGGCATAGGCTTACTGCGCGAAGGCCAGACTCTCTCGGGAGTTTACGAGCAGTTGAGAAACCTAAGGATCAAAGCGGGCGAGGAAATCCCGAAGTAATTTATGTTCCCTCTGTACGATACCGTACGCACTCGAGGCTTCCCCTTCATTACCCTGACATTGATCGTTGCAAATGCCCTGGCATTTCTGTATGAATTGCGGTTGGAGCCTGCCGCGCTTGAGCAATTCATTTTTACCTGGGGACTGATCCCGGCTCGCTTGCTGGACGATCCTTCCAACACATGGAATACCATCTTTTCGTCCATGTTCTTGCACGGGGGCTGGTTCCACATTATCAATAACATGTGGGTGCTGTTCATCTTTGGGGATAATGTGGAAGCGGGAATGGGCAAAATCCGCTATCTGATTTTTTATCTCCTGAGCGGTGTCGCCGCCGGGCTCCTGCAGACCTACGTCTTACCAGAAAGTGCCGTGCCGATGATCGGGGCAAGCGGCGCGGTGGCGGGAGTGCTGGGCGCGTATCT
>DATHTH010000019.1:0-2779 GCA_035463495.1 Anaerolineales bacterium
CGTTGTAAGATGTCACTGCATTCGCTGTGACCTGCGCCTCGCTTAAGAATTTTGTTACTCTTTTGTCGTATAAGACGTGTGCATTCAGAGATATAATCCCGTCATTCTTTCCCAAGGACTTATCGATGTCTTCTCCAGCCATGCCAGCCTCTCAGCGCAAGACCATTGCTGTTTTCGCCTCGCAGGTAGGTCGAGGCCGGGGGGCAGAATTTCTGGCAGGGATCCGCTACGCCGCAGAGGAACATGATGTCAATCTCGTGCATTTCGTCGGCGGGACCCTGACGCCGTTGGTCACACCGGCGCAGCAGCCGTCCTATGGCTTGTACGATCTGGTCAAACCCGAACAGTTCGACGGGCTGATTCTCACAGCTGACGTCGCCTATGGGACGAGCCCGGAGGATCTTCAGACGTTTGCGCGATATTTCAGCGGGATTCCAATTGTCACTCAATCGGTGGACCTGGACGGTGCTTCTGTTTTTATTCCCAACAATACCGAGGGAATGCGCGCCGCGATGCGCCACCTCATCGAGCAGCACGGCTATAAGCATATTGCGTTCATCCGCGGCATCCGCGGTCAGATCGATGCCGAGCAGCGTTTCGGGGTGTACCAGGACGAGCTGAAGGCACACAACCTGCGCCTGGATCCAGACCTGGTGATGGATGGCGATTTCACTCTGGAAAGCGGCCGACAGGCGATCCGCACCCTGCTGGGGGAGCGCGGGCTCCGTGTTCAGGCTGTGGTGGCGGCAAATGATTACATGGCATTCGGAGCCCTGGAGGCCTTGCAGCAGCGCGGTGTACGCGTACCGGACGATATCGCGGTGACCGGCTTCGACGATCTACGTGAAGCCCAGGCGACCGGAGTTCCGCTCACCACGGTACGGCAATCGTTTTATACGGCTGGCAGGAACGCCCTGGAAACCCTGCTCCAGCGCATCCAGGGGGATACGGTGCCAAGGCAGATCATCACGCCCACACAGCTGCTCATCCGCTGGTCGTGTGGCTGTCTACCGGAAAACGTCCGGCAGGCGGCAGTTGCGCCGCGCGATGTGGCGAAGACGGGCCGGCTCGAAAACAAACGGGAAGCAGCCCTGCGTGCTCTGCTGAATTCAGCCGGAGTCACGGAGCAGGATCCGGCGCTTCAGCAATTCAGGGAGGCATTCGGTCGCGCCTGGGATGCATTTCTGGTGACGTTGGGCACCCGCTCGTCCGGCGATGATTTTCTCAAGGCGATCAACGCCATGATCGAGCTCATGCAGCAGAACGGGCTGCCGCCCACGATCTGGCACAATGTGATCTCGATGATGCGCCGCTATGCCCTGGGTGGGATTCCGGGCCATACGACGATGTTGCTGGCAGAGAATCTCTTCCAGCAAGCGCGCCTGCTGGCAGGAGAGCTGTCGCAACGCTCACAAGCCTACCGCAGGCTTGTGCTGGAACAACAGGAAAATGTGCTGCACGCCTTCAGTTTTTCGATGGCGCCGGCAATGAGCATGGAAGGGGTCGGCGCGGCGATCTCGGAGCACTTCCCGGGCATGGGGATCGAGCGCTGGTATGTCATGTCCTATGATGAAGTGACCGCGCCCCAATCCACTTCTTCCCCTCCGCCGCAAAGCTATCACCTCTTGTTCCAGTATGAAGCTCCCCTGTTTAATATCCTGCGTGAGCAGTTCCCCACGCAAATCGGACAGCTCATTCCTCAAGGGAAGATGCCTGGCGACCGCCGTTATAGTGCGGTGGTCATGCCGCTTTCCTTGGCGGGCAATCGTTTTGGCTTCATGTGGACTGAGATGGGACCGAGCGATTGGGAAGTATACGTGCGGGTGCGCAACCTGGTGAGCAGCGCGCTGCTCCGCATCGTGCTCGTCCAGCAGAAGGAACAGGCTCAAAAACAGGTGGAGCGCCTGCTTGGAGAAGCGCGCGAACGCGCCACCGAGCTTGCCATCGCCAAGGAGTTCGCCGAACGGACCGCGGCGGAGAACGCAAAACTCTTTTCGAGTGAGCATACCCGGCGCCAGGCCGCGGAGGCGCTCACCCGGTCGGCGCGGCAGCTTTCGTCGCTGGGCGCAGTAGCCGAAGTGCTGCCACAGGTCGTGTCGCAGCTGGGTCAGCTCATTCCCAGTGAACGCTGCGCGCTGTTCCTGGAGGATGTAAACGGCATCCCGCGCCTCTCGGCTCATGCCGGCTTCCCAGCAAATGCCCCGGTCGAGGAGTTGGCGTACACCGTTCGGGATACAAATGTATACCACCACATTGCGCGTCAGTCCGAGCCGATGGTGATCGGCGATATTAAGAACATGCAAAGCTGGAAACAACCGGACTGGGCGCCGGAGGACCGTGCCTGGCTCGGCATCCCGCTTTATGCAAAGCACAAAGTCATGGGCATGCTGGCGCTGAGCCGGAACGCGCCCGCCTCGTTTAATCAGGATGATGTGCTGCTGGCAAACGCCTTTGCCATGCAGGCATCTATTGCTCTCGAAAATGCTCGCCTATACGATGACCTGAACCGCATTTACCAGATGATGGAGCGCATGGTGGAGCAGCGCGTGGAGGAGCTCAACAGCGCCTATCGCACCCTCGAGAAGCTGGATAAGAACAAAAGCGATTTCATTCAGGTTGCCGCGCATGAGCTGCGCACACCTCTCACAGTGATCAAAGGCTACCTGGGAATGATCAAGGCAGCGCCTGCGGTGCAGCAGGACCCGGGGCTGGCGCAGATTATGGAGGGCGTCATCCAGGGAACGAACCGTCTACACGAGGTAGTAAACAGCATGCTGGA
>DATHTH010000020.1:0-21289 GCA_035463495.1 Anaerolineales bacterium
CTCTACATCACGGCACGCAGCGCCAACCAGGGACGTCTGGCGGGCATCGTCTCCGTCCTGGCGATCGAGACCGCCAACTTCCTGCAGGCTGTAGCCGCCACGCTCGGACTCTCGGCGATCCTGCTGTCCTCCGCGCTGGCATTTGACCTGGTCAAGTACCTGGGCGCCGCGTATCTTATTTATCTTGGCGTGCGCAAGCTGCTGCTCTCGGAAGAAAAGACACAGAGCGGTGAGATCAAAACGGAGAGCCTTTCACGCATCTACTGGCAGGGATTCATCATCAACCTGCTCAACCCTAAGACGGCATTGTTCTTTTTCGCCTTTTTGCCGCAATTCGTGAACCCGGCGCGCGGGAACGTCACCGCGCAGACGCTTGCGCTGGGCACACTCTTCGTGGCCCTGGCAGTCGTCACGGACAGCCTGTATGCACTGGTGGCCAGCTCCCTGGCGGATAGACTCAGAGGCAGCCGGAGATTTCTCAAGGGACAACGTTATCTCGCAGGACTGGTCTATGTCGGTCTGGGAATTACTACTGCGCTGGCGGGCTCGAAGAAATAAATTCTGACGGTCATGGGGTGGAGGTAAACCAGAGACTTTATCAGACGTGATCCCGCCTGGTGCGAAAGATTTATCTCTTCAACTCTAGTATAATCTCCAGCATGAGCATGAAGAACCAACTGAATGATTCAATGAAAGACGCGATGAAGAGCGGGGATGAAGTGCGCAAGCGCACCGTGCGCATGGTTCTGGCGGCGGTCAAGCAGGCAGAGATAGACAAACGCACCGAGCTCGACGATACTGCTGTCATGAACCTCATCCAGAAGGAGATGAAGAACCGGCGCGAGTCGCTCGAGGAGGCGAAGAAAGCCAACCGGGCTGACCTGGTGCACGCCAACCAAGCTGAGATCGACGTGCTGCAAGCCTTTCTGCCTCAGGCGATGCCAGCCGAGGAGCTGCGCTCACTGGTCCAGGCGGCAATTGCAGAGACCGGCGCATCCTCGCCGGCGGATATGGGCAAGGTCATGAAGACGGTCATGCCGAAGGTCGCGGGCCGTGCGCCTAACGACCAGGTCAGCGCGACCGTACGTGAGCTCCTGCAGAAGTAATTCATGAGTTTATTTTCATTCATCGGGGAGGCCAGTCGACAAGCTCTCCAGCGCGCAACGCCTCCACGGCTCGACTGCTGTACATAAGATGGGGACCTTCACCGCGCGGGGCCATCAAGTGCCGGCGCGTATCCGTACGTTCCAGATCATCCTGCTCACCCTCGTCACCGTGATCTCTTACGGGGCGCTGGTCCTTCCAGGATTGTTGCTGCCCACAGCCATCCCACTCCAGCCGGGTGACGTGTCGCCCAGTGATTTTCAGGCGCTGCAAACGCTTGGGTACATTAGCGTCGTGCGGACGGAGGACGCGCGCGATGCGGCAGAGAGCGCAGTGGGCACCGTATACACTTCACCAGACCCATCTGTGGCTCGCGGTCAGATCGAGCGCATGCGCGCTGCGCTGCAGTACATCACTCTCGTTCGTGAGGACGTCAATTCCACGCCGGAGCAGAAAGCGGCCGATATTGCCGCGCTCAGGGATGTAACGTTAAAACCCCAGGTCATCGAGCGTATTCTGGCATTGGCGCCTGCTCGCTGGGACGCCATTCAGCAGGAAGCGCAAAGTGTTCTCGAGCAGGTGATGCGTCCCCGGATCCGCGACCAAGAACTCGCAGCCGCCAGGAGCACCATCCCTTCCCTGGTGAGCCTCGCCTTAAATGAAGAACAAGCCATGCTGGTGACAGAGCTGGTGACCGCATTCGTCGTCCCCAACAGTGAGCGCAGCGAGGAGCTGACTCAGGAGGCAAAGCAGGCGGCGCGTGATGCGGTGGAGCCGATCGTCCAGGAGTACAAAGCCGGCGAGATCATCGTCCTGCGCGGGCAGATCATTTCTCCGGCAGAATTCGAAGCCCTGCAGCAATTTGGTCTGATCGAAGAATCCAGCCCCTGGCAGGATTTTGTCGGCGCCGGCGCGCTGGTCATGATGATGGCGGCATTTGTGCATTTATACTTTTCGCGGCGGCGCCTGGCATTCCTGATGGAGCCGCGCAGCCTGCTGCTGATTGCCCTTCTCTTCATTGTATTCATGATCGGCGCCCGGCTGATCATCCCCAACCGGACTGTCCTGCCCTATGCGTTCCCGTTGGCTGCTTTGGGACTATTGATCGCTACCCTGTTCGGCGTGGAGACCGGGGTGGTATTTTCGATTGCCCTGGCGATCCTTGTCCCCTATGACTTGCCCAACGCCCTGGACCTGACGCCGTACTACCTGCTCTCATCTGTGACAGGCGTGCTCGTGCTGGGAAATGCAAGGAGGGTGTGGACCTTCTTCCGCGCCGGGATGGCTACCGCCGCGGCGGGCACAGCAATGCTGATCGCGTTTCGTTTTCCGTTTGTGGAAATGGATGCCGTCGCGCTCTTGCAGCTCACCGGGGCGGCGATTTTTAGCGGGCTGGCGGCTTCGAGCATCGCCCTCCTGCTGCAATACTTCCTGGCGATGGCGCTGGGCTTGACCACCGCCCTGCAGTTGATCGAGATTTCCCGGCCCGATTTTCCCCTGCTCCAGTTTTTCCTGCGGCATGCACCCGGCACCTACCAGCACAGTTTGCAGGTAGCGAACCTCGTCGAGCAGGCAGCCGAGGGAATTGGCGCAGATGCGCTCCTGGCGCGCGTCGGCGCTCTCTTCCACGATGTCGGCAAGGCGATCAACCCGATGTTTTTCGTGGAGAACCAGCAGCAGGACCAGCTCAATACGCATGACGATCTCGCCCCGAGTGAGTCCGCGGCAGCTATCATTGCGCACGTCAACGACGGGGTCATGCTGGCACGCAAGCACCGGCTGCCGCGCCGTATCGACGATTTCATCCTTGAGCATCACGGGACCATGATCACGCGGTACCAGTACAACCAGGCGCTCGAAGCGGCGGGCGGGGATGCCTCGAAAGTGGACAAAGAGCAGTTCCGCTATCCGGGTCCCCGCCCGCGCTCGCGGGAGACCGCCCTGCTGATGCTCGCGGACGGATCCGAAGCGCGCACCCGCGCCGAGCGCCCGGAGGACGAAGAGGCGATCCGCAACATTGTCCGCTCGACGATCGATATCGCCCAGAAACAGGGCCAGCTGGATGAGACGCAATTGACACTGCGCGATCTGAGCACCATTACGGATGTCTTTGTGAATATCCTGCGCGGCACACATCATCCGCGTATCGCATACCCGAAGGAATCGCCTGCCACGCAGGATGTGGGCACGGTGCCAAACAGACCATGATCCATATCGAAACGGAATTCGCATTCCCCGAAAATCTGATCGAACAGGCAGCACGAGCAGCGCTGGAGCATGAGGCTCAATCGTCGGATGCTGAGCTGTCCATCGTGCTGACGGACGATATCCGCCTTCAGCAATTGAATCGTGAGTATCTGGGTATCGACTCTCCGACGGACGTGCTCTCTTTCCCCTCCAACGAGACGGACCCGGAAACGGATGCTCGTTATATCGGCGATATCCTCATCTCGATCCCCCGTGCCCGCGCACAGGCGGAGGCTGCCGGTCATGCACCGGAAGCCGAGGTGCAGCTGCTGGTCGTGCATGGCGTCCTACACCTGCTGGGATACGATCACGCCGAGGCGGAAGAAAAAGCCCGGATGTGGACAGCCCAGTCCGAGGTGCTGCAACAGTTGGGACTGGGCACGATCCAGATCCGCGAGGAATAATCTCAGTCCTGTAAAGACGTTCCAACGCTCCCCAACCATGAGAATCCTGACGATACTTAAGACCTTTATCACCTCCCGCGTGGCCGCATTCGGCCATGCATTTCGCGGCTGGTGGTATGTGCTCAAAACCCAACAGAACGCCTGGATCCATTCCCTGTTCGCGACGGGGGTGGTGCTGGTGGGTTTGTGGGTGGGGCTGAAGCCGATCGACTGGGCGGTGATCGTGCTGACCATTGCCATGGTCTTCACCGCCGAATTCATCAATACTGCCATTGAGGCGGTGGTGGACCTTGCCAGCCCGGTGCACCATCCACTGGCAAAAGTGGGCAAGGACGTGGGTGCCGGTGCAGTGCTGGTGGCTTCCCTGGCAGGGATCGTGATCGGCTTGCTGGTAATCGGTCCACCGCTGTGGGCGCGCATCATTTCCCTGTTCACCGCCAACTGATCACCATTCACTCTCTCGGAGACACCATGACACTATCTTTCCAATTTGGCACTGTAGGTTCCCCGCTCGCTACGCCCAAAAAACCGGGCGGTTCGGTGGGCGCGATCGAGTTCAGTAAGTCCATCGGGTTGGACGCGCTGGAGCTGGGCTGGGTGCAGTCCGTGCGCGTGACAGAGGTCACCTGCGCGGCCATCAAAGCAAAGGGCAAGGAGCACAAGGTGGCACTCAGCGTCCATGCTCCGTACTTTTTTAATTTGAATGCGACGGACGAGGAATGGCCCAAATGCCGCAAGCGCCTCATGGACGCAGCCATCTACGGGGACCTCGCCGGAGCCACCGACATCATCTTTCACCCAGGCTCCTACTTCGGCGGGGAGCGCAGGGATGTTATGAAGGTCGCCATCCCGCGGCTGCAGGGGTGTGTGGATGAGCTGCGCAAAGCCGGCAACCCCGTCCGCTTGCGGCCCGAGACGATGGGCAAGTCCGCGATGATCGGCTCACTGGAGGACACGCTCGAGATGAGCACAGCCGTCGAAGGCGTGGAGCCCTGTATCGACTTCGCCCACCTGCATGCCCGTCCCGGGGACGGGACCATGAACACGTACGAAGAATGGAGCGCGTTGCTGAAGAGCTACCAGAAGGCGCTGGGAAAAAGAGCCCTAAAGAGGATGCACATCCATCTTTCAGGAATCGAGTATGGACCGAAAGGGGAAAAGCATCACCTTGAGTTTGCGAAGTGCGACCTCAAGCTCGAGGCGCTTTTGCGGGCGCTACATGACTTCGGCTGCGGCGGGCGCATCCTCGGCGAAAGCCCCATCATGGAAACAGATGCACTGTTCATGAAGAATGAGTGGATGAGGGTGAGCGGGGAAGAGGATTCCAAGGTCTCCTGACTTTGGGCTTCCAACGACTGCAGGTGTTGGACCCCTGCTTATATATCCTCCACCGGCGTTCTGCCGTTCAGCCAGTTCAGCTCACTATCCAGCATGAACTGGGCGGGCCAGCTCTGCGGCTGGTCACTCCAGGTGCGGAAAGTCTTGATGTTTTCGTAAAATATTTCGATATTGTTTGCGGTTGGAGATTGGGTAAGCTCTTCAATACAGGTCATGAGCCCGGTGGGCTTATCGCTCGCTCTTTCCAACACCTTCAAGAACCATTTGTGATAGGGGTAAAGCATCTCGTTGTGCGCCAGGATCAGCCGTCCGCCAAATAAAATCAATTTGCTAACCGATGTTCTGAGTAAGTATTGGTTTCCCTGTTTCAATGCTTCGCCGCAGTACCAGCGCCAGGCTTCGAACTGCGCGTAAAAGCGGCGGATGTGTTCGTCCTTCTCCGCGCGGGGAAAGATAGCAATGCGACAGACATCCTCTTCGAAGCCCGGAACTCTGCTGAACAGCACCCGGCTCCCCTCAAAGGCGAAGCGCGCCGGCTCGCTACCCCTCTCGAGCACCTGCCGGACAAAGTGCAGGCTGAGGTATTTTCCGTCCACGTAGCCGCCCTCGTAGGTACACAGGTCGGTGTTGAAGAAATGGATCCGTCCTGTTCGAAAGCGCTCCTGATAACTCTCTTCAGACACGAAGATCATAATGTCAACATCTGACGTGGTGCTCTGAAAGCCGTGCGCGATGGAACCGGCGAGCAGCAATGCCTGCACCTCGGGATCGCGTTGAAAGTATTCTGTGACATTTTGTATGGATTGGCTATGATGTGGGTGCATGGGAGATTATTCTCCTATTAAGTAAAATAGACGGCGGACCGTGGTCCGCCGTCTATCATATCAGGAGTTAATCGATCTTCCCGAGCCAGCCCCGGCGCTCCATCCACTTGGCGATCTCGAGGACCGGGATGATCGTCACCGCCAGCCCGGCCACGATCAGCCAGTCGATCAGCGGCAATGCATAGGTATTAAAGGGTCCATGCAGGAACGGCAGGTAGACGATCAGGATCAGGAGGATGAACTCCCAGCCCACCGATAGATTCAGCCACTTGTTGGCGAAGGGCTTATTGAGGACGGAATGCCGGTCCGAGCGGAAGTTATAGGCTTTGAAGAACTGGATCAGCACCAGCGAGACAAAGGTCATCGTCATGGCTTCCTCGACGCTGCGTCCCGAGCCAAGCGCCCAGGCGAACAGTCCCAGGTTGATCAATGCCGACCACACACCGCCGAGCACCATCAGGGTCACCACTGGCCGTGTGAAGATGCCGGTCCGCGGGTTGCGCGGCTTGCGTTTCATCAGGTCCTTTTCCGGCGGATCCACCGAAAGCGCCAGCGCCGGCAAGCCATCTGTCGCCAGATTCACATACAGGATCTGTACCGCGGTCAACGGCAGCGGCAGTCCTAACAGCGCCGAGCCGGCCATCAAGCCGATCTCGCCGATGTTGGAAGAGAGCAGGTACATCAGGTATTTCTTGATGTTGCCGAAGACGCCGCGTCCTTCTTCCACGGCAGCCACGATCGATGCGAAGTTATCGTCGGTCAGGGTCATCGCGGCGGCTTCCTTGGTCACGTCCGTGCCGGTGATTCCCATGGCGATACCGATATCCGCCTTCTTGAGGGCCGGCGCATCGTTGACGCCATCGCCTGTCATTGCCACGATGTGGCCGCGACTCTGCCAGGCAGTCACCACCCGCAGCTTATGCGCCGGGGATACGCGTGCATATACATTGATATGTTCCACGTCACGCTCGAGCTGCTCGTCGGTCATGCTCTCCAGCTCGGGACCGGTCACCACGCGTCCGCCGTTGCGTAGCAAACCCAGCTCACGCGCCACCGCCTGAGCCGTCACCGGGTGGTCGCCCGTGATCATCACCGGGTGGATGCCCGCATCGACGCAGACCGCGATGGCTTGCTTGACCTCGGGCCGCGGCGGGTCGATCATCCCGGCCAACCCGAGAAAGGTCATGTCGCGTTCCGCCGTGCCCAGCGCCGCCTCGGGTTTACTTGCAATACCCAGCACGCGCAGCGCCTCGCCTGCCATCTCCTGCGCCTGTGACAGGATCCGCTCTCGGCCGGTATCATCAAGCGGCTGCATGCCTTCGTCCGTTAACACGAAATCGCAGCTGTGCAGGATGACCTCGGGCGCACCCTTGGCGTACGCGGTGACGGTGCCGTTGGTCTGATGCAGGGTGGTCATCCGCTTTGTTTCCGATGAGAACGGAATTTCATAGAGGCGGGGATAGCTGGAGTCGAGCGCCTCTTTCTGCAAGCCCGCTTTCGCGGCAGTCACTACCAGCGCGCCCTCGGTCGGGTCTCCTTTGATATCCCAGCCACCCTGCGGAGCCTGGACGAGCTGTGTATCGGATGCCAGCGTGGCTGCCATCAGCATCTGACGCAAAGCCGGGGTGAGGGCGGCAGGCGTCCCACCGTTGACGGAGAACGACCCTTCCGGAGTGTAACCCGCGCCGGACACCGTAAACATCTTGCCACCGACAAAGATTTTGCGCACCGTCATCTCATCTTTGGTCAGCGTGCCGGTCTTATCGGAGCAGATCACGGAGGTGCTGCCAAGCGTTTCCACGGCCGGCAGGCGCCGAATCAGGGCATTGCGCTTGACCATCTTCTGCACGCCGATCGCCAGCGAGATCGTGACAACGGCGGGCAGCGCCTCGGGCACCACCGCAACTGCCAGCGCGATGCCGAAGATCAGCATCTCGATAAACGGCTGGCCGCGCAGCAACCCCAGCACGACGATGAGCGCCACCACCACAAAGGCGGCGCGCGCCAGGACCGACCCGACCCGGTCGAGGTTGTGCTGGAGCGGCGTCTTCCCGGTTTCGATGGTCTGCAGCAGCTGCGCGATCTTGCCGAACTCGGTCTGCATGCCGGTCGCAGCAACCAGAGCCCGGCCGCGTCCATATGTGACCGCCGTCCCGGCATAGACCATATTCTTACGGTCGCCGACCGGCAGATCGTCCCCCTCGAGGGCGCGGGTGTGCTTTTCGACGGGAACCGATTCGCCGGTGAGAGCGGCTTCCTCCACCTGCAGGTTGATCGCCTCCAGCAGACGGGCGTCCGCCGGCACACGGTCACCGGTGTGCAGGACGATCACATCGCCAGGCACCAGCTCTTTGGCAGCGACCCTGACCTCGACCCCATCCCGCAGCACGGTCGCAGTGGGAGCCGCCATCTGTCGCAGCGCCTCGATTGCTCGCTCGGCGCGATATTCCTGCACGAAGCCCAGCACCACCGCGAAGAGCACGATCACGGCGATGACGACCGACTCGATCCCGTGCCCGAGGAACAGCGAGATCACCGTAGCGCCCAGCAGGATCAGGATGAGCACATTCTTGAATTGTTCCAGTAGTATTTCCCAGGGAGAGATACGGTGCGCGGCTTGCAGCTCATTGGGCCCATACTTGTGCAGGCGCTCCTCCGCTTCGAGGCGGCTCAATCCATTGCGCTGGCTGCCCAGCTCCTGGAAGGACTTCTCGATCGCCAGCGTGTGCCAGGGTTTTGTTTCCATAGTTTTCCTTGTCGCTCCTGTTCGGTTTATATTTCTTAAGGGTTAATTCGAAAGGCCTGCCATACTGCTTTCCTTTCAAAGGAGACTTCACTGCACGACGAAGAGCCAGCATGGTTTTGGCTTGCGCCAACGGTAAAACATTAACAAAAAAAGACCAACGCTTATAGAAAGCGATGGTCTTGCGTTTCATTCCAGACAGCCGGTGGCGCAACGCGCCACGTCATGACGACTGCCTCTCCCGAAAAAGCCGGGCGGCTACTCCCCATCGGAGTGTTTAGATTCTAACGGATTAGGAGGTGCAAGTCAACGATTTTCCCCGATTCCTTAAATTAATGTAAGGTAAGACTTTTGAGCGCTGGCGGAGGATCAAGAATAAGCTCTGAACAGGCGTAAGGGGACCGGACGCCGTAGCAATCCGATCCCCTCATTCATGTGTGCCCGAGTTAATAGGGAGTGGGCAGATTTCCTGTCGAGCTGCATTGACCGGCGCCACCTCCAAAGGGCAGCGCGAACGGACCAGATTGGATATAACACAGATAAGAATAGAGCTTTTTAGGATTCTCCAGCCCGGTGTAGCTTGCGCCCAGGATGGCATACGCATCTTCGTCATTCAACGCCCAGTACGTATAGTGAAGATTGCTGATGGCGAGGCCCGAGTTATTCGAGGGCGTGGTATTCCGGCTGCTCTGGATGAAATTCACCATGTCAATAAACCACTGTCCCTGGGTGCCGCGCGTCGTCGAAGCTAGGTCGGTCTCCAGGTTTCCAGTGCCGAACTCTCCGACATAGATCGGCGCCACGCTATACCCGGTATGCCCGGTATTGCTCCAGGGATAGGATGCATGTCCGGGCCAGGTCGGGTTAATTCCACCCGGGATAGCGATATACGCCCAGTACTTTCGCCAGACGTCTGCCAGGCTGGAAGCGCCGCAGCCGCTCTGGTAGCAGGTACTGGCATTGAACCAGGACTGCTGAAATAGCTGGGGACCGTAATCATGCGGCGAATACACCAGCTTATTCTCAACCGGTGCTCCGAGGCTTTGGGCGTTTCCGCCTGCATTGAAAACGATCGGCGCACCCGGGTTTGTGCTATTGCCATTCACGCCCTGGATGTTGCCGCCCCACCAGGTCCCATCATAAGGACCGTTCGCCGCATTACCACCATCCGACGGGTACATCCCGATCCCTTCGACAAAGATCAGCGGAAGGTCCCAGCCCCTGGCGACCGCATCGCCAAAGATCGTGGTCCCGGCGCGCTCCGCTGCCAGGCGCCAGTCCTTACAAGTGGACGTGGCGACACAGGCGGGAGAAAACGGATTCGGGTTCGGGTTAACCGCCGGATCGATCCCATCGCCTGTGCCCCAGGTGGCGCCGGACAGATACGCTGTGCGGGAGGGCGTATGTGGCTCGTTGCGCAGATCGTAGCCGATCACAATCGGAAACCCGTCGGCGGCATAGTAATTGAGAGAAATGGTATCGCCCGGTTGAGTGACGCCGTGCACCCAGCGCTGGATGTTCACCCAGTCATTGATCCAGGCTGATTCCGGGTAGCCGGAGGTGTACCATAGCCCGTTGCCTTCAGCCGAGTTCCCGGCTGTGGAGCGGTGATTATCCAGGATCACATGCAGACCGATTGACCCGGCATAGTTGATGATCAACGCCAGCACATCTCGGGCTTTTTTCCCCGAACACTCAGGGCATGCGCTGACTTTACTGGAGGAAGGCGTGGGGTTCGACTCCCACATGGCATTCGAGAACGGGATGCGCACCGTATTGAAGCCGTATTGTTTGACCTGATTGAGAATGTACTTGTAATCCTTCGTCCACAGGCCATGAATCACGTTGTCACGCGTCTCAAAGCCATACCAGTTCACACCGGAGATGAGGAACGGCTGGCCTGAAGGGGTCAGGATCTGCGTGCCGCTCGTTCGCCATCCGCCGGGGACTCCGGAAACGGGAGTGGCACTGGGTGCGACTGTGGGTGGGGGACTTGCAGGCGTTGGCGTCTTTGTAGGCGGCTTGGCAGCATTCGCAGTATTGATGGGGATGTTCAACAAAGCCAGCAACATGACCCCGATGACCATCATACTGAACAGACTGGATCTACGCATCATCGTCTTTTCTCCTTTAAGCAAGTATTCGAATATCCGGTACGAACCTGCTAATCAGCTTCGGGAGTCTACACGTGTCCTGTCAGGCAATGAATCATTATGAACCCAAAGCTGGGATCCACTATAAGTTAAGCTGCTGGCGTTCAGTTGGTGTGGGCAGGGATGCGAGATCTGTATCTATTATAGTCCCCTTAACTACAAACATCCACGCCTGGGTGGAGGTGTCTGTTACTTCTTGGTTGCACTTATAAACGAACTTCAAGCCGTATGGTCACGTTGTCCCCTTCCTTGAGATCTTCTGCTTTGCGAACACTGGCTTTGATGGGCACAAGGTAGAGGCCATCTTTGGGAAACAGGGACGTCGTATAGTCCGTTTTGCCGATCCGCACATGGACCGGGATCACGCCCCAGCCATACGTCACCAGCCCTGAGATCGCTTTTATATCGCTGCTCTCCTTCGCCGGGACAGACACGAAGAACCAGGGGGCGGGACCCTGCCAGAACCAGATCTTGCCGCTGAATTCGATGTTCATGTGGGCAGTATATCAAATGTGTGCGGTGCGGTAGGCGGTCTGCTTCGGGCAGCTCTGGAGCCGAGCTGCACCTCACTGAACCGTCGGTTGCTAAGATCGGGCTTCCGGCTGGTAGATGACTGTTTGATTTACAAGCTGGTGGAAAAAGCTGGCGTTTGTTCAGTCAGCACAAGATCGAAGATACTACTTTGCTACACTGTATATCGCTTGTTCCAACTGCGTGGAAAGGTGAGCCCATTTCCGTAGACAAAGCGAATCAGCTGCCCGTGATGCTGGATTTCGTGTTCAAGGAGGTCGAAGGCAAGCTCCACCTGTACATCCGTCAACTCTGCAAACTCGATTTCGTTCATTTGCCTCTGCGTTGTCTCCAAAGCAGCAAGCACGGATGGCTTGACACGCGGCGTTGTGAGGCTACATGAGAATCCTTTCCAACCGCCCGTCTCGATGGCTTTCGTATAACTCTCACGAGCCCCGACGATACACCACAATTGACCTGCGATTTGGTTGGATGGCAGGTTTGGTAGATCCAGGTTCAAGCAAGTCTCGTCCAGATGTGCCACCAGGTCGTGAGTGAGGCTGAATGACCTGTCCAGCTTTTCTTTTAATTTTTGTTTCACGTTTTCTCCTTACTTTGCCATTGGCTATATCGGAGTTAACATTCAACGGCTTGGGTTTCCCGCCCGCGGTGTACGACGGTTGGCGGAATAGATGATTCACAGAGATAACTGGCGTAGAAAAGCTTTCACCGCCGCCATGGGCGGTCCGTTTGGATCATAGAGCAGCATGTGGTCCATCCCCGGAAAGCGCATGTGGGTCGGATTGGCGAGCAGGGGTAGCGCCCGCTGGACATCCTCATCTGTGAGCGCGGCCCCCGCCGAGGGGTCAGCCTGGACGAGCAGCACCGGGCACAGAATGCCAGGAAGCACCTTTTCCATATCATATCCTGCGGCTACACGATCAAAATCTTCTATCAACATACCCAGCATATCGGGGTCATGGAGATAGAGGCGCTCAGCCAGATCGTGGATGATCGGAGAACCCTCCCCAAATATCTCGCGAAGGGTTGAGCTACCGTCCGGGGCGTCCCCAAGTCGTCTTTCAATTTCCTCGACCGGGTACCTGCCACCAGCCAGGGCGCGCCATGCGGCATTCTTACCAGACTGCTCCCGCATGATCCGACCCCAGGTCACGGCATCCAGCGGTGCATCCCCGACGATCAAGGCGCGGACCAGATCGGGGCAGGCTTTCGCGGTCGCCACGGCGACGATGCCGCCCAGCGAATGGCCCATCAGCACTGCCGGCCCACTGACTTTCCTCAGGAAAGCCTCTATATCTTCGACATAATCCCGGATCCTATAGCCCCATGGCACCCAGCCCGATTTGCCGTGCCCGCGCAGGTCCGGGGCATAGACGTGGCAGTGTTCAGCCAGTTCGGCTAGCATCCCGTAATATAGCTGCCAACGTCCTGTTCCGCCGTGCAGCATCACGAGCGCGGGTCCCGCCGCAGGTCCTTCCGCGTAATTGAGCACCACTTTCCCGGTATCGAACGTGGCTTCCCGAAATAAAACGGTTTGCATCAAATACTTTCTCCTATCCCATGTAGCCAGCGAACGGGTCGCGTGCGCCTCTGGTGAGTGGGACGAGATAACGTCACTTTGCCGGAACCACCTTAGATCGAGGGAATCGCCTGATCCGCGCATGCTGCGAAGCAGTCGCCCATCAGCAGTCGAACACCGACCAGCAGATATGGTTTCGCAACCGCTGATCATCCAGGACAAGATCGCGAATGGTATCCGGCAGCTGATCGCGCTGCCAGCGGCACTCGAGCCGGCCAACATTTTCACTCTCGCCTTCGGGCGCGGCAGCATGGGCAGCCTTGATCGCGTACGCTGCCGCGCCAAGCTCGTGAGCGGCGACATGCGCGACCGCGGCCGCCTGACCGGCAGCGTACGCGGCATAGCGCGGCGCTCCGCTCAGATCCCTGGCGGCTGCGTTTGCATGACCGGCCGCCGCGCGGGATTGTGACATCCTGATCTCACCGCGCGCCCACGCTTGGGCCTGCTCAATTGCGTGACGCGGCCGCACGTCCGAAGGCTTCGCGGACTCGAAGAGGTGCAGGACATGCTCTGCACAGGATGCCGCCCACAGCCCAAGAAGTTGGTGGTCTGCGTCCGTGAGCATCCCACCGCGGCGGAGGGTAATGAAGCGAGGGTCACGAACTTTGGGGAGGATCATGCTGCGCCTTTCATCGGTCTGGATTTCACATTCCTTTTGCAAAGGATCCACAACTTCTGATTCTTCAATTCACGATTCCTACACATTGAATTGCTACATTCGGTAGCGAAGCCGGAAATCATGTTTAAGGAGTTCCTGATGAGTAACAAGAATTTGCGGAATCTTATTCGGATCGTTCACCTGTTTGCTGCCGCCACGCTTGGGATGTACTTCTACTCGCCTATCGCCAGCGATGAAACGCTCAGGCTGATAATTCAATTTGGGACGCTGCCCGGCATGCTCTTGACGGGCGTGGCGCTCTGGCAACAAGCCTACCTGAACAAACTGCTCCATCGTCATTCGCGCAAACCGGTGACAGGTCCTGCACACAATATGCCTGTGGAGTAGGGTAAGGCGCCGTTTTCTGCCTGCAATGACTTTACACCTGTTTCTTCCAACGCATGGTTAAGGGGCGTTTCCCTGGCGTGTTCGATAACGGAGGAAGACCACGCCGCTGCCAAAGCGGCGTTCTTCCAACAGCTCGAGCTCCAATCGCACATTGTCCGGCAGGGCTGGTTTGCCGCCTCCCACGATGATCGGTGTGAGGAACAGGTGATACTCGTCGACCAACCCTGCTCGAAAGGCGTGGGCAGCCAGCTCGGGACCGCCGATGAGGATATCCTGTTCGACAGCCTCTTTCAGTTGCCGAATGGCTTCCGGGTCGAAGCTTCGCTCCAATCGGGTCTTTCGGGTGGATACAGCCTGCAATGTTCTGGAGTACACGATTTTGTCCGCGGCTTGCCAGATCTCTGCGAAGTCGCGCAGGAGTGGAGACTCAGCAGCGAAGCCGGGGTCAGTCTCCCAAACCATCAAGGTCTCGTACATTCGACGTCCATAGAGATGGGTGCCGGTGGACCGTTCGAGGTTGTTGATAAATCTGTGTACTTCCTCGTCTGGCGCTGCCCAGTCGAACTCACCATTCATATCCTCGATGTAGCCGTCCAGCGACGAGATTGCCGAGTAGATCAAACGAGCCATACGGAACCTCCTTTTGTGAGTCGTACCCGTAATTCAAATCCCTTCAACAAATCGGGCGAATAGCGTTTGAGCCGCCCAACGGTGATCGTTAGTGGCAGGTGGCGCAAGTGCAGGTGAACGGGAAAAAACCCAAAGCCACGAAAAAGCCCAAAAAGCGACGCATACCCACCTGTCCACTGTACCAGCGGAGAACAAAGACCGTTCTCTTTCCGGAAAGAAACTGAGGCGCAGAGGGAGTATACTGCGAAGTGGCAGACGCTTCGGCGCGATGACCTCGTTTAGAAAGCTAATCATCTAAGTAACCGGGTCTGCCCTCGACCATAGACGAAAGCAGGATTGCGTCGTTTTCGAAAATGGTCTGGACGCCTTTTTGAGGTTGACTTGCTAACCAATTTCGCTTTGCAATTACTCTACAGCAGTTTCTTAGAAACGCATTGTTGGGCGCACTCATGGAACGCGGATCTTTCTGCCTGCGAACGAGTTGCAAACCCATCTTGATAAGATTGTACCCGCCACGAAAAGGTTAGCAAGAACCGAAAAGTTACAACCTGCTGCCAACGCTGGCGGGCACATCACACTCCATCAAGTTTACATCGTCGCGACCGGGTCGAAGGCCAAGGTCCCTCCAACCATGTTTGCGGTAGAACGCCAGCGCTCGTGCGTTGGTGGGGCTGACGCTCAGTTGGGCAATCTGAACTCCATGCCGACGCATAAAATCCATTGCATAGTCTTGAAGTTGGCTACTGACGCCTGCGCCTCGCATCTCCTTGACCAGGTAAAAGAGGTTCACGTATCCGCGTCGTGGCTCCTCGAGGATCTGCATCTCCATCTGTCCGACGATTTTATCGCCGCGCCAGATGTGAACGTGCCCGTCCGGGAACCTGGCAGTGCGCAACCGAAGCCACTCGATATAGTGCACGCCGTTGGGCCCCTCTTCCTGGAAAAAACCATCCTGACCGAAGCTACATATAAACGAGTCGCGCCGGAATGCGACACATACTGACGCATGTGCGTCGAGATCAATGGGCTTGAATACAAGTCGCATTTTTTGCATACGCTAGTGCTCCTAACAGTGAGTGGTAGCCGCGGCTGGGCAGGGGCGTGGATTCACTGTCGAAACGGAAAAAACCTAAAGCCACGAAAATGCCTAAAAAAGCGGCGTGTACCGCAAGTTGGCTGCACCATCGGACAAAGCCATGGAGATGTGCCTTCGTGGCACTCCCGCGCTGCAGCTTGGTCCCCGGTCCGGAGGATCCATCCATTGGTGGCAAGCGCCCTGACCCCGGTTAGAAGGCTATAACCATTAAGTGACCGGGTCTGCCCTCGACAGATGACGAAAGCAAGATGGCGTCGTTTGCGAAAACAAGTGCAACGCCTTTTTGTGTTTAACTTGCTAGCGGTTTTCTGCTCACGATTACTCTACATCAGTTTCTTAGAACGCCTTGTTAGGCACGCTCTTGACTTTCAGACTCGCCTGTCAAAACAAGGCCTCCGAAAGTAGCATGATGAGTAACCTTATTTGTGCGTCCTCCTGAGCCGCTGGTACTCGATCGCGTATTCCAAACTGACAATCCCTGTCTTTTCGTACACTTTGTGGTTCACCAGCTGCAGCTTCGTCTCCTTGGCTGGTGACGGAAGTAGCGGGACACCACTGCCGAGTAGCACAGGCATAACAGCAACTTCCACGGTATCGACTAACTTGGCATCGAGCAGGCTACGAAAGAGTACGCCACCTCCGAACAGCCAGATGTCTTTGCCTGACTCGGCGCGGAGGGTCGCCACCGTTTCTTCTGCCCGCTCGGCAACAATCGTCACTCCTGGGTAATCCTGTTGCCGCAGCGTTCGCGAAAAGATAAACGTTTTTGTACCTGGCGTTCCTTGCTGACCCGCGCTTCCCATCGCCTCGAACGTCCTGCGACCCAACAGGAAGGTGTCGAACTGCTCAAACAATCCTGTAAAGTCGATCTCTGGATCCATGGGAATCCAGTCGGACTCCCCCTTCGGACCGGCGATGTAGCCGTCCAGACTCATGGCTATGGAGTAACGAATTTTTCTCATAGATGCCTCTCGATAAATACTTGCGTTTACGAGTGCCTAACGGCCCATGCCAACTGCAAAGACATCCGTTACACTTTTTACAAGCAGAAATCGTCAAAAAAGCGGCTAAATTCAGTATTTTCTGATAGTTTGGATGTGTAACACATGTTGTTGCAGTCCACAGGGCGTGTTAGTAGCAGGTGGGTAGGACCAGACTCGCCGTCGAAACGGGAAGAACTCAAAGCCACGAAAAGCTCAAAAACGCGGCGCGTACCCACCTGCCCACTGCACCATCGGAGAACGAAAATCGTCCTCTTTCCTCAAAGAAACTGAGGCGCAATGGGAGTATACTGCGAAGTGGCAGACTTACAGGTCGTACAAGGCAATGGAGATGTGCCCTTGTGGTACTCCCGCGCTGCACCTTGGTCTCCGGTCCGGATGATCCATCCATTGGTGGCACATAGGTGACCCCGTTTACGCGAAGCGTCTATAACCCTGAAGTGACCGGGTCTGCCCTCGACAAATGACGATGACTTCGAGTGGTCGTTTTCGGAAATAGACCCGACGCCTCTTTGGGGTTAATTTGTTAGCCGTTTTCGCCTTGCGATTACTCTACATCAGTCTCTTAGAACTCATTGTTAGGCAGCCTGTGAACGGAAGACATCGTTCCATATTGTTTGGGCTGCTTCTTCGGCACTCATTCTGGTAGTATCCACTTCCTTTCCAATAAATCCATGTTGTGATGCCTCCTTCTGAATGCGCCGTAGCTCAACAAATCTGCCCAGTTCCCATTGTAGATCTTCACGTCCCCTAGTTCGGATACGGTCCGTTTGTTCTTCTTCATCACAAGTCAACCAATAGCAGTGGATGGACGGATCGAGCGGGCTTAGAAGATCAAGTAACTCTTGAAGGGAATTTGGCGACTCAAAGACGTAATTGATCACAAAGTTATGGTAGCCGTTTTTCTGATGAAAGCCAATCAGGAGTTCCATCGTGCGGTAGAGATGGTTGAGCCGTGCCTCATCATCGATTTTGAACGGTTGAACATCCCCAATGCAATCGCCATCGAGATGGACCGATTTATCGAACTTGTAGTGCAATTGTTCAGCGACACTAGACTTACCCACGCCGAGCGAACCGTTGATAATGACGATCATGAAAAGTATCTCTGTATGAATCCTACTTGACGGTGGGCCACCTAACGCATCAATCAGCCGACGCGTCAGCGGTCGGCTGCATGGAATAGTTAGCGTTCCCGATACGGCTCAAATTGTGCTCAATCGCAGCTATCACGACGCCGCTCTCTGTTATCTGAGGGAAGTGGCCACTCTCTTCACACACGAAATGTTTGGAGCGGCTAGAAAGCTCAAGAAGCATTGTCTGAAACTGTATATGAAGATCAAAAGCACGCTGGGGCACTAGGGGCATTTTCCTCCCACCGGTAACCACGGAGATTGGAATATTCGGAAAGTCTCCAGCTGTTTCTAGCTGGTGGACAGTCTCATGAATACATTCATCCTCCGAAAACTTGTACCTGTCAAATAGCTTTTCAATGGTCTTGACTCCCTCGTTGACGGCACGAAGCAAGAAAGGCGGCTTTAGTCTCTTCTGCTCTATGACCTCAAGTGGATGTGGTGACTCCACGAACACCAAACCAGCCACCTCGGATGGAAACATGCGGGCGTACAGGTTCGCGAAGACGCCCCCCAAAGAATGAGATACCAAAACATAGGGGGGTTCCACACCTGCACGGGATATCGTATTTCTGAGACTGTCCACTACAACACTCCCAGTCTGTGGCATCTGCGCTTTGGGTGATAAGCCTACGCCTGCGCGGTTGAGCAGAAGAACCCGGCTTGATCTGGCAATATGAGGGTACACTTTATCCCAGGTATTGAAATGCATCCGAAATCCATTTAAGAAGATGGCGCTAGTGTCTCCGTGGCCGATCAACCTATGCTCCAAAGTATCCATCCTTACGCCCTTACCTAAAAGTTTGAAATCTTACCTGTTGAGGATTCGAATACGCTAACGGTTGGGTGTCCACTGGAACAACATATGTTACACATCCAAACCATCAGAAAATGCCAAAGCTAGCGGTTTTTTTGATGATTCTAGCCTGAAAAGGATGTAACAGATGTTATTACAGTTGACAACGCTGTGTTAGGTGCCGTTTACTCAGAACGCGGTCACTATAAGGTGCATTCTGGCATGCGCTGATTGGAAGTCGCAGGAAAAGCTTTTTCATTCCATATCTTCCAGAAAATTCGCTATGTCGTCCCAACTGGAATTCTCTTGAAAGAGGAGTCCGTGATTGGCACCCTGATAAACAACTAGTTTGTCTTCACCGCCCCAGTGTCTGACAAGCTCCTCTGATAACGCTGGATGAATGATATTGTCTTCAGAGCCTACCAGGCACAATAACGAACTCCGGATCGAAGGGGCTCGTCCGATTGAGTTGAATATGAAATACCGCTCTTTGATCAACAAGAGTGGTACAAAAGGAAAATCACGCGATTGGAACATGTGTGCCCAACTGTCGAATGGACTCACCAGAATTGTGCCGTCTACAGCACGCTGGTCTGAGAGCTGGACCGCAACACCCGTGCCCAAGCTCCATCCCATTACGGCGATTTTCGTCTTGTCGATATCTTCCCTTTCCACGAGAGTGTCATAGATCAAAGTTGCATCCTGAAATAGGACTTCTTCAGAGGGACTGCCTTCGCTCATGCCATAGCCTCTGTAATTGACTAGAGCAATCGACCAGCCATCCAGTTTTTCGAAATAGGGGATCATATTGGAGACTTCCTGGGAGCTCCCCCCAAAATAGATGAGCAGTGGAGATCGGTTTCCTGAATTGTTTTGTACAAGCCATCCTTTTAAGTGGATATGTTCTGTCGTGACTATATTCAATTCCTCGACATTGCTCGTAACAAGTAGCTTTGCTACATCTGGTGACATCGTTTTTGGCTGAAAAACAATGCTGTTTGTCGCAATGAATGCGTCTTGAAACAACACTACAAATAACAGTACGACTGCGTAAGCACCGATCATTCCGAATAGCAGGAAAGTTGCAAGGCTCTTCACTTTCCTACTAAGATCGTTGAATTTATTCGCCAACCGAACAACGAGCCAGAGAAACGAAATCAAGCTTAGGATGGCTAAGAGCGTCACAATGTTCTTTGTTGTCAGGATTGCATCTGATCGTTGCGGGGTTACGTGAGTGATCCAGATTCCCGAAATGCCAAGCATGCCACTGAGAATGCAGACTGCCTGTATTGTGAACAGCCTCATTGGATTTGAAGTTTTCTTCAATGCGACCTTCCTGATCCTATATCATTCTTTCAACATGATCGGTTTATTTTCAAGTAACAATGACTCTGCCGTTAGTTTCAACTGGTTTCCCATACATTCAAATTAGACCATAACTCAGCTCTTCTCCTGGAACCCCTCATGCGCCTCAACGGCCCGCGTTACCGGCGGCTGGGGAGAACCAAGCTTGGAAACGGGCAATTACCATCCCTCAGAACCAGTTCCAAAAAACGCGCCGCGTACCCACCGTCAAGTGCACCTCCGCATGACGGGGAGTCATGTTTCACGGAGGAACTGGAGCCAGTTCTGAGAACGCGGTGTCAGGCGTTTTCGTTTAATTCGCCAAAATGATTAAGGACTCTCAATGCTCGCAACGTATTCCAGCGGCTTAGACCACCTGTTTTCTCCATGTCAAAATGGGTTTGCCCTGGATGCTTTGCTTGAACTACCCATTTGCCATCTTTCTGCCGTTTCTTTTTCAAGATATCAAGCGCCTCCCGCATTCGTGGATCATATCTAATCCCAGCGAATTGAAAATAATCCAGTGCGCGCAGTATATCGTATTTCCAACGCGACGGATAAGAAAGCATCAGCATTTTATTATCAATAACATCGCCAGTTCGATGAGCCCGGAACAACCTATGCTGCAATGTAAATTCTCTCGCTCTATCTGCCGCTTTTTGAAGTTCCTCAATCCTGTATCCATAGTCATTATTGGAATACTCCAATATTCCTTCCAGAACGGATATCGTAGAATGAAGTGAGCTATGTGTAGCACCTGTCATATTAGAATTGCAATTGAAGCCTCCATCCTGCATATGTTCTTTGATGAGGAAATCTACAATTGATTTCAATTTGTCCTGATGGATTCTGAAATATGCAGCATAGTTTAAAAACATGCCGTTTACGCAAACATCACTTTTCTTTGCTGCTCCACTACACAAAATTCCTCCATCGGGACCTTTTAGGTTTTCTAGTACTTGTGAAATGGATTGCCTGATTTCGGCGTTTTTGGGCGATATGGCGAGGTTCTTTAGATCTAGAATTGTATAATGTGTTGAAATCCATTTCGGCTGATAAAAACGATCTCCCCAGTGTCCTTCTTTCTTACGGTAACTTAGAAACTGAGCACCCCATCCTTCGGTTGCGATGCGGTCCTGCAAATCTTGCTTTTTGATTGCCAGCAAATCACGATGAACCTGATACTGAATCGAAACATCCCCTTCCAGCAGCCAATCGATGAGTTGAGGGTCATATAATGCGACTGAAGATTTCATCGTTGCTTTCCAAACGCCTAACTAATGCGTCAGAGGAAGAACTTCCTCCTATCTGCTTATGGAGAGAAAATCTGCCTCTTTTCACGCATTTTCCGTTTTTAGGA
>DATHTH010000021.1:0-12384 GCA_035463495.1 Anaerolineales bacterium
GGCATCCTATATCCTGCTGGCAGTCGTATTCTTTGTCTTTGCCGTTCCGGAAGAGTTGGGCTGGCGGGGCTATGCCCTGCCAAAACTGCTTGAACGGTATTCGCCCCTCGCGGCTGGTTTGATCGTCGGCGTATTGTGGGGGTCGCTGCATCTGGCGCTGCTCCTGCCGGGCATGATGAATGAGGGAGCGCCGCCGCTGCCAACCGTACTTGCTCTGGTCGGAGGTTCAGTGCTCTTCACTTGGCTCTATGTCAACAGTGACGGCAGTATCCTGTTGACGACGCTCTTTCATGCGGCACAAAGCTTCTTTGTCATCGTCAATGAGGGACTCACGGTGACACAACAATCATGGTTGATGGCAGGCGTTTATCTTGCTGCGGCGCTCATTGTTGTCCTTGCTACTGGATCAAGACTAACGCGAAGGCCAGTGGTGAGGATTTCCCAAACGGTCGAAGCAACTGGCACAAGCCAATCGTTGGCCCGGAAATGAGCATGCCACCGGTGTACCAGATACGCATCAAGGGTCATCTGGATGAAACCTGGATAGATTGGTTCTCACCATTGGTTGTTGTCAACGAGGTCAATGGCGAAGCCACCTTAACGGGAGAAGCACGTGATCAGGCTGAATTGGCTGGTGTGCTTAGTCGAATATTCGATCTCAATCTGACATTGCTGGCGGTGAATCGCATAACAGGTCCTGCCGAGTGAAGCCATTCGCGTCCGCGTCCAAGCCGCGCGAAATAGAGAACACGCGCTTGTCGGATAACAGTTCAACAGAGGTTGTTTCGAGTCTGATATGCATATTGGGGAGATGCGACAGTGCTGCTGAATGCAGATTGAAAAACAAAAACAACTTGACTACAGTCAAGTTGTTTTCATTAGCGGTCCCGATGGGATTCGAAACAGAGGTTTTAAGAAAAGCCTCCAGAGGGGCGACATCCGATTTTAGTAACTTCTTGGCAGGCAGAGCGGTAAATCACAATACAACCCTACACAAAGCTTGAATTCAGAAATTGTTGTCGACCGGACTTCCGCGCATATGTGCTAGCTGGTTATCCTCATCGTTTTGAGCAAGGTAACGGCGCAATACCTGTAGATCAGAATATCCCATCAGTCGTTGCAACACAAAGATGTCTACACCGCTGCGTAGCATGTTGAGTGCAAATGCACGGCGGAAACCGTGTAGTTCTGGTTTGTTACTTAGCCTGGCTCGCTTGGCCCTTCGTTCTAAGAGCTGTCTTAAGCCATCATAGGTAAGGCGTTCTTCGTCTTTAGAAACAAACAAGGCGGGACACGAGTCGTGACGCTGGCGCAGATAAGCGCGCATAGCTCTTCGTGTTGTGCGTCCGATAAAAACCATTCTTGTTTTGCCGCCTTTTCCATACCGTATCATTACAGCTCCAGAATTCAAGGCTACGTCCTTGATATTCATATTGCACGCCTCTCGTGCTCTGGCTCCGGTGTCAAGCAAAAACAGGAAAATTGCCCGATCTCGTTCTCCTATAAAATCGCCTCGTTGACAGGTATTGATCAGTGCTCGGACATCTTGAATGGAAATCGGTTCTAAGGGATCTAGAACTACTTTAGGTGCCTTGACTTTTAGCATCGGATTTTTCCAGTCAGGGGCCATCACTTCTTCCTTCATAAGCCATTGGAAGAATGCGCGTAGAGTCCGGTAGGCTGCATGGACACCACCTGGATTATGTTTTTCTCCAAACGCGAGAAAGTAGCGTCGCAAGAAATCTGGCGTAATCTCCTGGATGAGTGTCAACGAATTTACGCCGCAATATTCAATGAAGGTATTTAGGAACCCTTTATAGAACCTGAGAGTGTGTCTGGAAAGGTCTCTCGCTTGACGGTCAATCAAAAAGGAATCGGCTGCTGCCCTGATAGAATCCCCTTGAGAAATTTCAAGAATCGTCTGCTCATGGATTTTAGGGTAAAACATAGTGGTTTTTCCTTCCTGAAAGTACTATTTTTAGGCGAAAAACCACTAATTTTGTGTGAGCCACCAATGGGATCTGAACCCATCACTAAAGGATTACATTTATTCCTGCAAGGAAATGCCATTCTTCACTCTCCCAGGGAGGGGTTATTTGAGGCGCGGTGATATAACTAAGCAAGTTTTTCGTTATACATGTTGTCAAAAAGGCCGGAATAATTATGCTACGAATCGCGATGATTTCTTATCACACTTGCCCGCTGGCGACGCTTGGCGGCAAGGATACGGGTGGGATGAATGTCTATGTTCGTGAATTGACGCGCCAGCTGGGGCAGATGGGCATTCATGTAGATGTGTTCACGCGCTCGCAGGACGACCACGTTCCGCACGTGTTGCACGAGCTGGGCTACGGCAACCGCGTCGTCCACGTGCCCGCGGGACCCGAGCATCCCATTCCAAAACAGGAGCTGGCAGAGCACATTCCTCAGTTCGTGGAGGGCGTCAAATACTTTGCCTGTGAAAAAGGCATCCGCTACGATGTGATCCACAGCCATTACTGGCTCTCGGGGATTGCGGCGGAGGCACTCTCCGAAGCCTGGGGCGGGGTCCCGATCGTGCACATGTTTCATACCCTGGGCGAGATGAAAAACCGGATCGCCCGTACGGAGGCAGAGAGGGAGGGCCGGTACCGGATCGACGGCGAGCGGCAAGTCCTTCGCCGCGCGGACCGGGTCATCGCCGCGACCATCGCGGAGGTCACACAGCTGCGCTTTCTGTACAAGGCGCCGGCAAACAAGCTGGTGGTCATTCCTCCCGGAGTGGATGTGAGCCACTTTTATCCGATCCCGGCCGATGAAGCCAAGATGTATGTCGGGCTGAAACCGGACGATCGCATGGTCCTGTTCGTGGGGCGCATCGAGCCTCTCAAGGGTGTCGATACGCTGATCCAGGCGATGTCTTGCCCGCAATTGACCGAAAAGCAGCGCGTCCATCTGGCGATCATCGGCGGAGACCCGGCAGCCTCCCCTCAAGAGATGAGCGCAGAGATGGCGCGCCTGCAGAAGCTCTGCGATGACCTCTCGGTGGGGCAGACAGTGGTCTTCCTGGGGAAACGCGACCAGGACAAGCTCCCTTACTATTATTCGGCAGCGGAACTGGTCGTGATGCCATCTCATTATGAATCATTCGGCATGGTGGCGCTTGAGTCCATGGCGTGCGGGACGCCTGTGATCGCCTCGGAGGTTGGCGGCCTGGCATATCTGGTCAAGGACGGGGAGACCGGATTCACGATTCCCGACCAGGAACCAGAGACCCTCTGTGAAAAAATATCGTGGCTGTTGAACGATGACGAGATGCACCAGACCATGAGCAGGCAGGCAGTGGAATATGCCCAGAATTATGCGTGGCACAAGATCGCCGGACAAATCGTCGACGTATATCGGAGCCTGCTGAAAAACTAGGGATCTATTTTTCTGTGCTGATCAGAGGGAGTTCTGCCTCAGAGCCGGGCCGCTCCGCCAGGTTGCTGCGAATATCAGCCCCCAGATGAGCGGCACCCACACATAATACACTTCATTCAACGGCAGGACCCGTTGCAAATAGTTCAACAACAGCGCGCCTGCCATGAGTGCAGCAATTGCAAGCCGGTGTTGCGAATGCGCCAGCCAGCCGAACGCCTGCGCGATGGGGATCAGCAGGATGGTCTGGTCGTAGCTCCAGCCATAAAACGTGGTTGGAACTGTGATCAGGGTCAGCAACGCAACGGACAATTCCGGACTGTATTTCTCGGAGTGTTTTGCCATCCAAAAGGGGAGCGGCAACAACAGGGCGATCAAATACCGCGCAGCTTCAGTCACACCCAGATAGCTCAACAATCCTCCGATTGTGGATGTTGCCCAGCGGCCCGAGGCGACGGAGGTCTCGCCGATCGGATTAACGATCAACTCAGGACTCAGTGTGAGGAGGATGATCAGACCCACGATCGCCGCCGTGAGCGCCCCAATCCAGACGTTGAATTTCCGCTGTAGTGTCATATATACCAGGATATAGAGCACCGGCAAGACGACGATATGGGGTTTGATGGTGGTGAGAATCAAAGCCGCGCCGGCCCAGAACCAGCGATCCCGCTTGAGCAAAAAAAGAGAGGCAACAAGACCCCAGAATACGAGGAAGGTAACCTGTCCCATGTATAGTCCGGTAATCACTGCGGGAAACGCAACCGCGAGTGCCAGGAATGCCAGCCTGACTCTCGGGGAGGCTGTCTTAAGGTAGACATCTGCCAGCATCAACGCCCCCGTGATGACTAGCAGAAGGCTCGTGATCAACCAGGCGAACTTTGCCGTGAGAAAGGGCAGCCAGGCAAAGGGCAGGAGAAATAAGAACATGAACGGAGGATTCCAGGCAATGGTGGCGACCTCCGGTTTTGTATGCGGTTGAGCCTGTTGCACGGCTCTGATCAAATCCAGGTTATAGGGGTTCTCACCGTTGCTCACCAGGTAGGCAGCCGCCCAATAGATCATGAAGTCCGATTCCCCAAAATCCGTGGTGGAGGCAAGGGTCCACAGCGCGGAGGCGGCAGCCAGAACCAGCAGAAGGATCAATACAATGGAAAGCCAGCGGGCAAGCGAGGCGCGTGTTGTTCGCAACGATGGATCCCCGGGGTCTTATTCTTTCATGCGTACGTGGAAGATCAACTGCCCATCCAGGTCCGTGGTGCGCATCTCGAATTTATCCTTGAGCTTGTTTAACATGCGCGAAAGCTGCTTGTGTCCGTAGGTGCGCGGGTCGAAGCCGGGATCCACCTGATAGATGGCGTTGCCCATCACGTCTAGCCGGGCCCAGCCGTCCTCACCGACCGCCATCTCGAAAGCCTGGCTGAGGACCGGCATCGGGTCATTTTCTTCTTTCTCCGGCTCGGCACCGATCTCAGCCGCAGCCGCGACCTTCTTCGCGCGGCTCGACTGGTTACGGCGTTGCGTAGCCTTCTTCTCCTGGACCAGGTTTTCCGTGTACACGAAAAGGTCGCAGGCGTTGACAAATGCCTTGGGTGTCTTCTTTTCGCCGATCCCCATAACGAAGACTCCCGCCTCCCGAATGCGTGTAGCAAGCCTGGTGTAGTCACTGTCTGACGAGACCAGACAGAAACCATCCACGACGCCTGAATGCAGGATGTCCATCGCGTCGATGATCATCGCGCTGTCGGTCACGTTCTTGCCCACTGTGTAACGGAACTGCTGGATGGGCTGGAAGGCATGATAGTTCAGGGTTTCCTTCCAGGAGTTCATGTTACTGGTCGTCCAGTCACCATAGATGCGGCGCACGGTGACCTGTCCGTGGCGGCCCGCCTCCACCAACATCTGGGGCAGCAGAGAGGACTGAGCATTATCCCCATCAATCAAAACGGCAATTCGTTGCCGGCCATTTCTTATTTTTTCATTTGCCATGGTGTGATTATACCCGTCACGAGCGCTGCGAATTATGGATTAACTGGCACGGGTGTGTTCAGGTCGCCGGGGTTCGGCGCAAAGAGCCCAATATCCCGGCAGGCTGCAGCTCCCACGCGATGGAACAGGCCGGCATCGCCCCGGATCTCGACCTGGATAGGGGTCTCTTCCCGGTAAGTGCTATCCACGGTCATCTTCAGCATGACCCTGTACCCGGCCGGCAGGGAAGACACTTCGAGGGTTTTATCCGGGTGCTCACGGCCTTCGTCGAGGGCGTTCAGGGTCACGCTCAGGTTGGTCAGCTCAACAATACCCGTGTTCCGCAGAACAACAAAGGCATTGGTCACCTCGCCCATGCCGTGGGTTACATCGATGCTGGTGTTGCAACCGAGGACTTCCACGGAGACGGAGGGTCCGCCGGGCGGACTGGTATCGGTGGGGACGGTGATAGCGGTTTCAGAGGGGATGATGGTAGGCGCGCTAGTCGGGGTGATGAATAGGATCGGAGTGGATGTAGGAACCTGGGGTGGAGGGGTCGGGCTGGCGCCGATGACCACCGGCGTCGGGGTCACAATGAAGGGCGTGTTCGTGGGAGGCAGGAACGGCGTCGGCCCGCCAAACGGATCACGCTCGAGGACCCAGCCGCTGCAGGACCCCAGGAAAGCCATCGTGAGGATGGTCAATATCACAGGGAACGTCTTTTTCATTCTCTTCTCCTGGGTTTCATTGTATCCCGCCTGAGAAGATGAGCAAAGCCCCCTTTTGGGACATTTCGGGAGTGTTTATAGGCCGGGAGGGAGTTCTGCCCCCAGGCTCGAAAGGCTGCACGCGGCAGCGCCGCCAGGACTGGCGGCGCCCAAAAAGCAAACTTTAGCTTTATGGCTCATGAGTCGGAGAATTTGGCTTTCAGCTCTTCCCAGTTCGGCTCTACGAGGATTGAGCCATCCGGGAATACAATGGTGGGAACACTGCGGTAGCCGTGATTGACCTTGATAACGAACTCTGTCGCTTCGGGGTTTCCTTCCAGTCCTACCCGCAGGTGGGGAATATTGTTCGCCTCGAAAAACCGCTTTGCCCGAACACAGTCCGAGCAGTATTCGGTCGCATACATGACAATTTGCCTGGGTGCAGTGGTGTAGAGATCGTCCATGGTTCGATGCAGGCTGACAGTGTCTTTATACATAAGGGTACCATGTCAATGACCACCGCACAAGGAATTTTCTTACATAAGTGAACGGATATTTGTCACCCCCTGGATTTTACGTAGGGGATGTCTCAGCAAATTTTCTAGAAAAAGTGCTAATACTCTTCTGCGGCTTGTTTCAGAATTTCAAAGCCAATACCGATATTCTCCCGAAGAGCGGCCGGATCGGGTTGGACGCCCCTTTCCATTTCCGCCAACATTCTGACAAGCGCGCCCCGGACGCCGCTGGCACGGTGCGCCCAGTACGAATCGACAGAGATCCGCTCCAGGCGCGGCAGCAACAGGCGCACAAGGTGATCATCCGGCTCGTGAGATTGCATAAGGTTCAACACACATGCTGCTCAATCAATAAAGTAGCATGTGGATAGGGCATGACTTCATGGAAAACTTTGCGGTTGCGAAAAGTATAACATTTCGCACGCCATCGCTGAAAGGAGATATACCTTGAATTCCAATCTATTGTTCCTCCTACAAGATCCTTCAAATAGACTATAATTACAGCCTGTTTGCACCCATAGCTCAATTGGATAGAGCGTCTGTCTTCGGAACAGAAGGTTGGGAGTTCGAGCCTCTCTGGGTGCATTCCTTTTTTCTCCTACACCATCCTCTTTCTTCGCCGTTAAGCGGCGGTGACAATGACTGCGTAGCACCTGGGTCTCTTTCAGTTCCGCTTCAAGCCTCTGAATTTCATGAAACGTCGTCGGGGCGGCATTTTAGCGAATGGTTCTCAATATTCACCCGAAAATGATTCCAAACACTTGAATTTTCCGTTCATACCCCTCCATGGAGGGGCGTGCTGCACTTGCCCATCACCTGGATTGCTCGTACAATCAGGGCGGAAATTCAGTAGGGGTGGCCCATCCCGGGTGTTAACAAAATCTTCTGAGCCAGGATGTTGGTCACGGGCCATCCCTTCAAACCAGAGAAATCGGGAAAGGACTGAGAATGACCGACCTAAAGAGTTTTGGAGAGAGGATCGTCAGTAACCTTCAGCACGTGATTCTGGGCAAGAGTCAGTCTGTGGAGCTGGTGGTCATCGGCTTGCTGTGTCAGGGGCATGTTTTGATCGAGGATGTGCCCGGGGTAGGAAAGACCATGCTTGCGCGTAGTCTTGCGAAGTCTTTGGATTGTACGTTCAACCGCATCCAGTTTACGCCTGACATGCTTCCGAGCGATGTCACGGGCGTCTCTATTTTCAATCAGGAAACACGCAAATTTGAGTTTCGCGCCGGTCCCATTATGGGGCAAATCGTGCTGGCGGATGAGGTTAACCGCGCCACGCCCAAGACCCAGGCCTCGCTGCTCGAGGCAATGGAGGAAAGACAGGTCACGGTGGATGGAACCACCCATCCGCTCCCGCGGCCGTTTATGGTGCTTGCCACCCAGAACCCGATCGAATACGAAGGGACGTTCCCCTTACCGGAAGCTCAGCTCGACCGTTTCCTGCTGCGCGTCCGGCTGGGCTATCCCAGCCCTCCGGAGGAGATGAGGGTTCTCAACGCCCAGCAGTTGCGCCATCCGATCGAGTCACTGGAAGCGGTTGTCACCGGGGATGAGTTGATCGAAGCGATCGACGAGATTCGCCACGTGTATGTATCTCCTGCCATCCAGCGTTATATCATCGACCTGGTGGGCCGTACCCGCCAGAGTGGAGATATCTACCTCGGTGCGAGCCCGCGCGGCAGCCTGGCGCTCTTCCGCACCGGGCAGGCGCGTGCCGCTTTGGATGGCCGCGACCACGTCCTGCCGGATGATATCAAAGCCCTCGCGGTCCCCGTGCTGGGCCACCGCATCATCGTCTCACCCGCCGCGCGGCTGAGGGAACTCAGCGCCGACCGTATCGTGCAAGAGATCGTCTACAGTGCACCCGTCCCCGGCGGGGATTACCAGGCGGCAGCTGCCCAGGAAAAGGTCAAGGCACAGTGACCCCTGCCCGGATTTTTGTCCTCCTCATGCTGCTGGTCGGAGGTGTCGGCACGGCTGTGACCGGGGCCGCCGTCTACATCCGTATTCTTTACCTGAGCATTTTGCTGATCCTTATCGCCTGGCTGCTTGCGATTCCAGCTTTGCGCGGCGTACGAGTGGAGCGGAGCGCTCGCTCCCTGCGTGCCACTGTAGGAGACATTTTCGAGGAACACTTTGAAATCCTTAATGCTAGCTGGCTGCCGAAGTTATGGCTGGAGGTCGTCAACGAATCCCCGGTCCCTCACGCCACCGGCTCCCGTGTATTGACCTTTCTGCGCGGACGGCAGAAGAGGACGTATACAGCCCGGACGTGGCTCACCGGTCGCGGCGGGTTTCCTCTGGGACCGACCACCATCACTTCCGGAGATCCCTTCGGCATTTTCCGCGTGTCAAAAAGCTTTCCTCCCACAGGCTCGCTGGTGGTGCTGCCAATGATCTTTCCAATTTCGGAGTTCCTTACGCCGCCCGGCTTGCTGCCGGGTGGCAAGGCGATCCGGCGGAAATCGATCGATATCACGCCTCACGCGGCAGGGATCCGTGAATATGTCTCGGGCGACCCGATGAAGCGCATTCACTGGCCCACTAGCATCCGCCGCGGACAGCTCATGGTGAAGGAGTTCGAGCAGGATCCGCAGGCGGAGGTCTGGCTGTTCCTCGACACGCACAGGAACGTGCATGTCGCCAAACCGGTCGAGGCGACCGAGTCCTATCCCGTCGATGACCTGCTATTGCTGCGGCGGCGAAAGGTCAAACTGGCGCCTTCCACGCTCGAGTACTCGATTAGCATCACGGCCTCTCTCGCCCACTATTTCATCGAGCAGCGCCGCGCGGTGGGGCTGGTCAGCGCCTGGGGGCGTTCCTTCAAGATGATCCCGGCTGAACGCAGCGAACGCCAGGAAGCCAAGATTCTGGAGGAGCTGGCATTTGTGCAGGCAGAGAGCATGTATACCCTGCCGTGGCTGGTCACAGCGCAGATTGGGCAGCTGCCTCAGGGAAGTACGGCGATCCTGGTCACGCCGATGATCTGGCCCGAGCTGCTGCTCGGTGTGGACAGCCTCCAGCGGCGTAACCTACGGCCCGTGGTTGTGCTGCTGATGACGCACTCCTTCGGCAGCCGCACAAATAACGAAGACCTGGCAAAGTCTCTCACAGAGCGCAAGGTGCCTGTCTGCCGCGTGTATTGCGACGCGGACCTCTCGGAGACGCTGTCGAGTTTTGCAGTCAACACCTTTTCCCAGGATATGTCATGGCGCAGACCCGTGTTGTCACACTTGACCTGAAGTTTCAGGGACGCCCGCAAGCTATCGCTGCCTACCTCGTTCGTAGCGGCGATGCGGTCGTCTTGATTGAAAGCGGCCCCGGTTCCACGCTATCAGGTCTGCAAGCGGCGCTGGCAGAAGAGGGGTTAAGAACCAGTGATGTCACTCACCTCCTGCTCACGCACATCCATCTTGACCATGCTGGCGCGGCGGGATCGCTAGCACGACAGGGCGCAGAGGTTCACGTGCATCCCGTCGGCGCGCCGCACATGCTCAACCCTGAGAAGCTGCTCGCCAGCGCGGCGCGCATCTACGGCGACCGGATGGATTCGTTGTGGGGCGAGGTCCTGCCGGTGCCGGGGGAAAAGCTGCATGTGGTGCGTGATGGTGAAGAGATACAAATTGGAGAGCTGAGATTCCTGCCGGTCGATACACCGGGTCACGCTGAGCATCATTACGCTTATTTATTCGAGGACATTTGCTTTACAGGCGATGTCGGTGGAGTGCGGATCCCCGGTTTTCAATATCTGCGCTGCCCGATGGTCCCTCCCGAGCTGCATCTGGAGCGCTGGCAGGGGAGCATCCAGCGCCTTCGGGCGTTAAACTTCGCTCGCATCGCGCCCACGCACTTCGGCATCTATGACGACCCCGATTGGCAGCTGCGCGAAGTAGAAAAAGGCTTATATGACGCAGAGCGCTGGATCGACAAAATGATGGCGGAAGATCCCAATCCCCCCATTGAGGCTTTGCGCGAGAGCTTCACTACCTGGATGGTCGAACAGGGGGCGGCTTTTGGCTTGAGCGAAGACGTGGTGAAAGCCTACGGGTTAGCCAATCCCCCGGGGATGAGCGCAGATGGATTGTTGAGGTACTGGAAAAAAGTGAAGATGGCGACGTAGTATGCGATCAACAACTCACCTGGATTTTCAGATACAGAAATGGCTGCCATGATAAGATTAACAGCGTCGAAAACGGCGCTGTTTTTTGCGTTTATTCCTTGACGGATGTCACTTTGAACGCGTGATGCTTGGGACATGGCAGTTTTGCCCCTTCACGATATACTTTACATACAAGGAGATTGCATGAAACATTTTGTCGCCATATCCGATCTGTCCTCGGGGGAAGTCCAGGACCTGCTCGATCTAGCCGTTAAATTAAAGGAGGAGTATTTCAAGAAGGGCAACCCGCCCTATTTCAAGGGAAAAGTTCTCGGCATGATCTTCCAGAAGCCCAGCCTGCGGACGCGCGTCTCCTTCGATATGGCGATGCGTCACTGCGGCGGGGATGCGCTCTACCTCTCGCCGAATGAGATCGGTCTGGGCAAGCGTGAGTCGATTGCGGACATTGCCCGTGTCCTGTCAGGCTATCTCCAGGCGCTCATGGCTCGCACGTTCGATCACGAGCACGTGCTGGAACTTGCGCGCTGGTCAGATATTCCAGTGCTGAACGGGTTGAGCGATTACAACCACCCCTGCCAGGGGATGGCGGATGCAATGACCATTCAAGAAAAGTTTGGAAAATCGAAGGGTCTGAACGTCGCCTACGTAGGGGATGGGAATAACGTGGCGGTGTCGCTCATGCACGTCTGCGCGAAGCTGGGCTGGAATTTCACGATTGCAAGCCCTGAAGACTACGACATCATTCCGCGGGCAGTGGAAATCGCCCGGGAGATTGCAGGTGAAACCGGTTCGCAGCTGACCTTCGTCCGCGACCCGCATGAGGCGGTGAGAGACGCCCAGGTCATTTATACCGATACCTGGACCTCGATGGGACAGGAAGAAGAGTCCGCCAAACGCGAAAAGGTCTTCCCACCGTATCAGGTCAATGCGCAGCTGGTCGGCGAGGCGGATAAAGATGTGATTGTGATGCACTGCCTGCCCGCCCATCGCAACCACGAGCTGACCGACGACGTGGCGGATGGTCCGCATTCGGTGATTTTCCCGCAGGCTCACAACCGTCTGCATGCCCAGAAGGCGATTCTGGCGCGATTGTTTGGTGTGGCCTAAGTGTCATTGCGAGGAGGGTCGAGATGTACGAAGGACACCGAAATCCCGACCAAGCAATCTCCGATTCAAGGGAAAAAGGTTGTCGAGAAGGCTCGATTTCGGGAAGGGGAGATTGCTTCAGTCGCTCCACTCCCTCGCAATGACATACTCATGAGGATTTTATGAATACAAAAGATTTTATCGCTATTGAAGAACAGTACGGCGCACATAATTATCATCCGCTGGATGTGGTCATCGAGCGGGCTGAGGGCGTCTGGGTCTATGATGTCGAAGGGCGGAGATATCTCGATTGTCTCTCCGCTTATTCGGCGGTCAATCAGGGGCACGTGCATCCGCAAATTTTGAATGCTCTGCTGGAGCAGGCGAAAAAGGTGACGCTCACCTCGCGCGCCTTCCGCAATGACCAGCTGCCGCTGCTCTACAAAGAGCTCTCCGAGATGACCGGCTACGAAATGTCTCTGCCGATGAACAGCGGTGCGGAGGCTGTCGAGACGGCCCTGAAGCTGGCGCGCAAGTGGGCATATCGCGTCAAGGGTGTGCCGCGCCACCAGGCGGAGATCATCAC
>DATHTH010000022.1:0-8259 GCA_035463495.1 Anaerolineales bacterium
GCCGGGTAATTCTGGATCGCCCAGGTGACAAAATCGATCAGGGTCTGCGGATCGCCGGTATCCACTTCTCCAAGGGATTGGACCACGGGGGAGGTAATGCTGCTCAGATCGTTATCCTGCTGGATCAGATATCTACGGGCATCCGTCCAGTCACCATCGCCCGTAAACGCCCCCGCATACCGGTCGAGCTGCACAACCACATTGACCTGCGGGGTCGATCCAACCACTTCCATCTCGTTGACGTCGAACCACATGCTCTCTTCCAGCACCTCGTCGTCCGCGGCGGAATAGACGATCACCGTCCACTCTGGCAGGTCCGAAGTGTTAACTGGCGCCTGGGTCCCGGGGACCTGAACCGTAGGGGGTGCATCTACTACAGCCGGTTCGCGGAACCACGCCAGGATCTGGTCGCCGGAAAAATAAAGGATCACCGCGCTGCAGCAAACACATGCGAGACAAAGCGCCACCACAGCCGCAATGGATGGGAGCATCCACTTTGAATTTTGCCTTCTCATTGTATTCTCCTTGGTATTAAAGTGCTCCACAAGTTATAGGCGGGGCAAACCCACCGATTGTAATCTTCGGGAAACAAAAAACCTACTACTAGACTCCTCCACAGCCTTTTCGTTACATGTCTAAACCTTAGAATTTCCTTTCCCCTCATTGCAGCTTCATGGAGCCATTTAGGCTTCGATAATGACCCTGGCTGCCTCAAAAAAGCTTTCTGCAAACTCCACGGCTTTTTGGGCTTCTCCGGGGATGAGGGGGGGAGCTGGCTCGACAACGGATTTCTGTGCTTCGCCGAGCTGTGCCAGCCAGCTTAACTTTTCGCCCTGCTCCTGTGTCAGGCGTCGCCCCTGGACGAAAATCTGCTGAATCCGGGGAACAACGTCTCCGTGCTCGCTGGCATCTATCCCTTCATCGAATAATAGCGCCCTGCCTGTGTCTACGGCGGCTTCCGCAGCGCGCGTGACAGCCGCGTCATATTGCGCCTGCGCTAACAACTCCTTTGCGGCCTGCAGATTTGTGACTGCCTGTCTGAGATGCGACTTAATTTCATCAGCATACTTCGCCATACCAGCTCCCTTCGAGTATCATGATCTTTCCCATAATTTCTTCTGATTTCTTCGCTCGTCTGGCGGGCTGTTTCGCTGTTGAGTCTCTGCCGCTCACTCGGGTTGCAGGAACTTGATACACACCGGCCGGGATACCTTGATCTCGATCCCGGTGACCAGCGGCTTGCCCGTGCCCGGGTCGATTTGGAAGGTGACCACATTATCGGACTTTTCATGAGCCGCCAGCAAAAAGCTGCCGGTCGGGTCGATGGCGAAGCCGCGCGGCTCCTTCCCGCCGGAGGGAACTTCGCCCTGGTAGGAAAGACGACCGGTGGCTTCATCGATCAGGAACCAGGCGATAGTATCGTGCTTACGATTGGAAGCATACAGATATCTTCCATAGATATGGAGGTCGGCACACAAATTCTCGTCCTGGAAATCCGGAGGCAGCGTGGAGATGGTCTGGACTTCATCCAGGCTTCCCCCATCCCCGTCGTAGCGATAGACCACCACTGTGGAGCTCAGCTCATTGATGAGATAAAGATATTTTCCATTGGGATGGAAGGTCGTGTGGCGCGGACCTGAACCTGGCTTGACCCTGACCTCGGCATGCGATCTCAGCTTTCCATTTTCGAGGTCCATTTCATAGATTGCCAGCCTGTCCGTGCCCAGGTCGGCGGCAATGGCAAATCGATTCGCCGGATCCGGGATAATGGAATGCAGGAACGGAGCCGTCTGCCGCTCGGGATGCACGCTCGAGCCGGTATGCTGGATTACGTCGCTGGCCGCGCCCAGACGCCCATCCGCATGGATCGGCAGCATGGCAACGTTCCCACCGCCGTAGTTGGCAACCAGGGCAAAGCGACCCGTCTGCTCGATGCTGATATAGCAGGGACTCTTGCCTTCCGAAGATTGAGCGTTCAGCCTTGTTAACTCGCCGGATTCCGGATCCAGTGCAAAGGCGCTCACGCCCCCACCCTCCTCCCCAGCAAAGCTCTCGACCTCATTGATAGAATAGAGAAACTTCCGTCCCGGGTGTAGATTCAGATACGATGGATTCACCACGCCCTCTACTTTTCTCTCACGCGTAAGCTCGCCAGAGGATAAGTTCAATTCATAGAGATAGATTCCCTTGCTCTTGCTGCCCTCATGCTCGGTATAAGTCCCGATAAATACGAGCGGATTTTTCACTGTGGATAACACGACTGCTAATCTCCTCACATCTTTTTTGCCTTGCAATGCTGGAACGCAAGCGATTATATCGCGGCAGAGTCACCTGTTCTCAAGGCCGGGCTCAACCTTTCCCCCAGGCAAACCCTCGTATATACTCAACCATCCGCATCCCGAGCTTTTTCGAGATGATCATCCAAAATAGAGACCACGCATGAAGAGAGCCGTTCAAACTGCCCTGGCAGGCTGGGGAATTGTCACCGCGTTGATCCTTTTCCAGCTCCTCTGGACATACAGCCGGCATGGATCCGCCGGTTTTCAGACTTTCATACAGGAAGCGGTCTTTACACATATCCCCATCACTCTGGCATCGGTTAGCATCACGTGGCTCCTGGCTGGGCTTCTGCTCTGGCTTCTTCTGACTGGCCGCCTGAATAGAGCAAGCGCTCTCACCTGGTCAGGCTTCTTCCTCTGCACGTTTCTTTATCTCAATGTTTTGCGCGAACGGATCCGGTATGGAGATATCGATTACTACACGCAGGCTGCGTTTGCTCTTGTGGGAGGCAGCTCCCTGCCCGACACCTATTTCTATCCTCCCCTATGGGGGACATTGCTATCGTTCCTGACACCACTCGGAGAGACCGGCATCCTGGTCATTGCCTGGACCGTCAATGTCATATCGTTTCTCTTCTTCTATTTTCTTCTGCACCGCACCCTGGAGCTGTATAAGTTCAGCCCGCGTGCCGCAGCGCTGATCACCACCCTCTTTATTCTGGTCAATATGCCGGTCCTGCGGACGTTCATGTACGTGCAGGTGAATTTTCACGTCATGAACTTCATCCTGTTGAGCATTCTCCTCTATAGGGACCGCCCGCTGCTTTCGGCGGTGATGCTGGCGCTGGCAATCCATTTCAAGGCCTCCCCCGCTGTGCTCGTGCTGGCATTCCTGGTGGAATTCAACTGGAGGTGGCTCACAGGATTTGTGGTCAGTATGCTGGTGATTACCGCGTTTCCTCTGGCGATCTACGGAACAGGTCCGTACTTTGATTTCGTCAACAACTTCCTTGTCCTGAACATGCCGCGTGGCTTGAGCCTGCACGATAGCTCCTTCGACTCGGCGATTGGCATGACCTTGTCCTTCGTGCGCGCAGACTTTGCCTCGGTCCGGGCGCTGGTTCTGCTGGCAAAGGGTGTCACAGCGGTTATTACTATTTTCCTGTGTCTTCGGACGCGAGGATTTGTTTCTCAGCCAGAAAGTGGAATCCATCTGTACGATTCCATTGTTCCCCTGTTCGTCGGCATGACCTTGCTCTCGCCCCTGGTCTGGGAGCATCATGCTGTTTTCCTGGCTCTTCCCTTCCTTTTGCTGCTCAAAAAACTGGAATCTCACACCGAGTGGGTGTTGTTTGGCGCGATCTATCTGCTGGTCTTTCTGATCCCCACGTTCGATTTCTTTCCCTGGTCGTACGGACGTCTCGCGGGAATGCTGATCTTGCTTGCTCTACTCTGGATCACGCGCGCCAGGCAGACGAACACTTTTTTTCCCGGCTTGAATGCGTGGGCGGAGTCGACCTTTGAGCTCAAGACTCCGACAAAGACGGCGTAAAACTACTTTCGCTTTTCCTCTTTCTCCAGCTCCATAAGGAGGAGATCCAGAGCGCCGACCGAGATCTGCAGCTCGCGCAGCGAGATTAGCATCGAAACGATCATCAGGATCAAGGCGATGGCAAAGCTCCACTGCCCAGCCAGAATCCAGCCGGCGAACAGAGCAAACATACTGACTACACAGAATAGCAGGCTGAGCACCCCGTAGATCTGCGTATTGCGGATCAGATAGACGCGATAACGGAGGTTGGAAATCTGCCCGAGCAGATTGTCACTGGCTTCATTTCTGTAGCGATCGTGCAGGTTGCGGATAATAGTCGCCAGCGTGAGAAAGCGGTTCGTGTACGCCAGCATCAGCAAGGAAATGGCTGGAAACAGCAGCGCCGGAGTGGTCAGGGTGATTTCCATACCCGAGGCGGCTCACGAGACCCCGAATGCCACGTGGGTTGGGTTGACAAGGACCATGGGCGCTTGCAGAGCCTGCATCTGTGGCAGATAGGGATTGCTGATCCAGACGTCATAGATGGACAACCACGAGACGCGCGCCACTTCCAGGCTAACGGATACTTCCGTCTGGGCGGAGATGCGGATCTTGCCCTTCATGACGAAGGTGCCCACAAGCAGATCGACTACTTCCATGGTGCGGTTGGCTTCCTCCGGATCGTAATCCAGCGGCTCCTCCACGGGCGGCAGCGTGTGAAAAGCAATGACTTCAGAGGTGGGCAGATAAAATTCCGAGTACGAGAGGGCTTTCGCAGGACTTCCCCCAAACACCAGCACTTGAGGCTTTAGGACATGGATATAGCGAGGAGCGCCATCGGTTCGCAGCCAGATGTTGATACGCGACACATTTTGTTTTGTCACGACTTCACCGCGTACCACGCTGTGCTTGGTATAAAGCATGGCGGGCGTTGTTTTTTCGTCGGGTCTGAGAACGTACATGGTTGCCTCCGCGCAGATATTATACACTTGCCCGCATCTCTCATATCCGTTTATACTGTAGCGGTGACCTTTCAGTGAGAAACTTAGAATAACGCACCAACGGAACCCTTAACGTTTATGCACACCAAACGCTGGGTGATCGCTCCACCCATTACTTCACAAGCCGACGAAGCCCTTGCTACATTTCCTCCGATCCTCAAGCAGATCGTGTTCAACCGCGGCCTGGCAACGGACGCGGAAGCCCGCGCCTTCCTCAAGGCAGAACCGAATTCGAATACCGATCCCTTCCAGCTGATCGGCATGGGCGCCACCGTGGATCGGATCTGTTTTGCGCTCCAAAACAACGAGCCGATCGCCATCTACGGTGACTACGATGTGGATGGCGTCACCGCCACAGCCCTGCTCGTGCAAGCCCTGGGAGAGCTCGGTGCGAACGTACGCGGCTACATTCCGAACCGATTCGACGAGGGCTATGGACTCAACAAAGAGGCGCTGGATGCGCTCAAAGCGGCGGGGGTGAAGCTTGTCATCACCGTAGACTGCGGCATCCGCTCACCAGACGAAGCGCTCCACGCGCACCAGTTGGGGCTTGATTTGATTATTAGCGACCATCATCATCCGGACGGCGAGAACCTGCCGCCGGCATTTGCCGTCATTAACCCGAAACAGCATGGCGACCCGTATCAGGATAAAGACCTGGCAGGGGTTGGTATTGCCTATAAGATCATCGAAGCGCTGGTCCAGGCACAGCCGCTCACGAACGGGTTCCAGCTTAACGATCTGCTCGATCTCGTTGCATTGGGAACGGTCGCCGACCTCGCCCCGCTGGTCGGCGAGAACAGGGTGCTCGTCCGCAGAGGCTTGCGTCAAATCCGCGAGACCAAACGGCAGGGCTTATATTCCCTGGCAAGTGTGGCAGATCTCAAGATCGGCAAGTGTACTGCCGGCAACATCGGCTTCATGCTCGGACCGCGCCTGAACGCCTCCGGCAGGCTGGAGTCCGCACTGGCTTCACTGGAGCTGCTCACGACCAGGGACGTGATGCGAGCGGGCCAGCTCGCCATGCAGCTGGATACGCAAAACCGCCAGCGGCAGACGATCACGCGCCAGATGCAGGAGCAGGCTGAAGCCATCGCTATGCGCGACGACCCGGACGCCTTCCTGCTTTTCGCGGCGCACGAGGAATTCAATCCAGGTGTGGTCGGTTTGGCGGCATCCCGCCTCACGGAGGTGCACTATCGCCCTGCGGTGGTCGCGGCGAAAAGCGCCGAAGAGACCCGCGCCTCGTGCCGCTCCATCCCCGAGTTCCACATCACCGACGCTCTCGACCAATGTAAAGATCTGCTCGTCCGGCATGGCGGTCATGCTGCGGCAGCAGGGTTTACCGTGAAGAATGAAAACCTGCCAGAGCTTGTCTCCCGCCTGAAAGAGATCGCCAGGCAGCAGCTGTCTGAAAAGGATTTGCGTCAGACCCTCATGGCGGATCTGGAAGTCCCGCTTTCTGAATTGAACTTCGATGTCTTAAAACATCTTATGTTCCTGGAGCCAACCGGATACGGCAATCCGGAAGCAGTCTTCGTCTCCCGCGATGTTAAAGTAAAGGCATCGCGCACGGTTGGGGCTGATGGGAAACACCTTAAGCTGACGCTGGAAGATGAGCGCGGGCTGACAATCGATTCGATCGGATTTCGCATGGGCCATCTCAAGGCCGATCTTCCCGCGCAGGTCGATGTGCTCTATCGCTTCGAAGCCAACGAATACAACGGGCGGACATCCTTACAGCTTAACCTGAAGGATGTCAAACCGGCAGGAACGCCCGATTAATCTCTTGGCTCTCTCCGACGGGGAAAGCGGAGAGCAGCCGATCCCTTAACTTGATTGTTTAGCTACCTTCAGCTCTTCTTCGCGCTCAGGGATCGTAAATTTATTAATGGTTGTGTAATCGACAAACGAAGGGAACAAATTATTGATCAGCGCTGTGATGCTCCACAGCCAGGGGATGATCAGCATACCGCGCGGGCGGCGGACAAGCCCCACCACGGCACGAGCCACCTCCTCCGCAGAGAGTGCAAGAAACCTGGGTGTCGTCGCCTTGGTCTTGCGTTTGATGCCGGCATGCTCGCCAAACTCAGTTTTCACCCCCCCCGGATAAATCATCGAGACCTCGATCCCCCACGGCTTGACCTCACGACGGAGCGCCTCAGAGAAGCCGTGCACGGCGTGTTTCGACGCCGCATAGATCGTATATGTCGGGGTGGCGACCAGGCTCGCCATCGAGCCCATGTTGATAATATGACCGGACCTCTGTTTGATCATGATCGGCAATGCCTGCCGCGTCATATGCACCACACCTAAAACATTCACATCGAACTGCATCTCGATATCTTTTATGGGGTCAAGGTTTTCGAGCCAGTCCAGCCGCCCAAAACCGGCGTTGTTGACAAGCACATCAATACGGCCGAAGCGGGTGATAGTCTGGTCGATCAGGTGTTGGATATCCTCGAGCTTTGAAAGATCGGACTCGACAACCAGTGTTTCAGCGCCCGTGCCGAGGGCATGGATCTCCTGCGCCAGCGCTTCCAGCCGGTTCACACGCCGCGCAGCCAGCACCACTCTCGCCCCTTCGCGTCCAAACTCGAGAGCGGTCGCTTCCCCGATCCCCGAGGAGGCTCCCGTCACGATGACGACTTTCCCTTGCATATTCATGTGATCCTCCTTTAATGTTAAAAGAGAGTGCTACGCCAATCTTACTGCAAATTTCACAGGAAAGCGCTCTGTTTTGTCTGCAACTCTTCCTCGGCAAAAGCGTATAAGAGAATGAAGAAAATTCCAGCCTTATGATCCCTGGACGGGGAGGATCAAGACCCCTGAGGCTACATCACAATTTTGTTTAGGAGAAAGAAATGAATTCACAGTTTGCAAATCTTCAGAAGCCGACCCTTGTCAACGTCATCGCCTGGATGACGCTTGCCAGCGGCATCGTCAACCTGTTCTGGGGGCTGGGGCTGGCGATTACGGTCCTCATGACGATCGTAGGAATCGTCTGCGTTCCCTTGGCTATCCTGCCCACGGTCCTGGGCATCTTTGAGATCATCTACGCGACAAAACTGCTGAGCAATCCGCCGCAGCCCGTGCAGCCTTCCAGCACCATCGCCATTCTCGAAATTGTCAGTATCCTGGCAGGCAATATCTTTGCCGTAGTGGTAGGCATTCTTGCCCTGATCTTTTATAATGACCTCAGCGTTCGTGAGTATTTTGCACGGCTGAATGGGACTCTCCCGCCTGACGCCGCGCTGGTCCCCGTTACACCCGTCCCGCCGGTTGCGCCGCCGGTTGCACCGGAACCCCCGTCTGAGCCTGTAACGCCCCGGGAGCCGGGCTCAGTATACGAGCCGCCTCTGCCGGATGATTACCCTCCCAGAGACCAAGCATAGGCTGCTATCTTTCGGAACGTACGCCAGGACTTCTGAACTTCGTTCAGAAGTCC